>JBDTAJ010000158.1:0-16119 GCA_039924705.1 Rhodanobacteraceae bacterium | reverse complement strand
GGCGGCGTCAAGATCGGCTCGACCGGCTCGGGCGATGTCAGCTTGAGCGACATCGGCCGCGATGCGGAAGTCGGCAGCACCGGTTCCGGTGATGTGACCGCCAACGGCGTTGGCGGCAACTTCACCGTGCATTCGACCGGAAGCGGAGACGTGCGCTATCACGGCGTCAAGGGCAAGGTCGACGTGCCGCACCGCGACGATGATTGAATCCATTAAAAATCGCGGCGGGCAGAGGGAGGGCTGCCGCCGCGAGTGCGGCTCCGCTTGATGCGCGACGGTTTTGCGCCGCCGCACCGTAGATAACGCGCGCGCGGCAACGCGGTTGACGTCAGAGTGCATGGCTACGCTCGCCGCAGGATCAACAACGGCGATGTATTCAGCAACCGACGCGTGCCGGCCAGTCCGAGCACGGTCACGATCAGCGCCGCCAGCACCGCTGCGATGACGAGGTGCGCCAACGGCAATGCAAAGTCGTGCATCCGGAAGACGGTTTTCGCCAGCCACGCGCCGGCGACCGCCGCGCCGAACAATGCGGTGAATCCGGCGATCGCGCCGAGCAGCGCGAATTCGCATAGCGTTGCCGCCAACAATTGTCCGCGCCGCGCGCCCAGTGTTCGCAGCAACGCGGCTTCGTGACGGCGTTCGGCGGCGCTGGCGGTCAATGCCGCGGCCAGCACCAGCGTACCGGCCAGGAGACTGAAGCCCAGCACCCAACGCGCGGCGTCGGTTACGCGCGCCACGATGTCGCGCACGCGGTCGAGCAAGTCGTCGACATCGATCAGCGACAGATTGGAATAATCGCGCGAAAACGTGGCAAGTTCGTTGGCACGTCCACGCGGCAGATGGAAACTCGCGACCCAGGTGTGCGGCAGGGTCTGCGCGTGCGCGGGATCGAGCAACAGAAAAAAATTGACGTTGAAACTGCTCCAGTCCACTTCGCGGATGCTGGTGACACGCGCTTGCAATTCGCGCTCGCCGACCAGCAGGCCGAGCGTGTCGCCGACGTGCAAATCGAAGCCGTCGGCCCACATCTTGTCGAGCGAAACTTCGGGTTGTGCCGGATTTGCCGGGAACCACGTTCCCGCGATCACGCGATTAGCCGGCGGCGGCTGCACGCTCCATGAGAGGCGCAACTGGCGATCGGCGTTGTCGCGCGCGTCGCGGTCGTGCAGTTTCAAACGATCGACGGGCACGCCGTCGATCGCGGTCAATTTGCCGACCGCCAGCGGCAACGTATTGAGCCGGGTCGCGCCCAGTTTTTGCAACGCCGCCAGCACCGGTTCGCGCTGCGCGTCCTGGACGTTCAACACGAACCAGTTGGGCGTATCCGGCGGCAGTTCACGTCGCCAGCCTTCGATCAGTGCGGGCGCGACCACCGCCAGCATCAGCAGCGCGGTCAGGCCTAGCGAAATCGCGCAGGCCTGCACCACGCTCGCAGCCCGGCGCCGGGTCAACGCGCTGGCGCCGAGCCGCAGCGCGGGATGCAGGCGCGCGACATGGCGGCGGATCAGCCATAGCAATACCGCAGCCAACCCGATGCTGACCAGCGCGGTCCCCGCTAAGCTGGCCGCGAGGATGCCGGCGAGTCTCCAGCTATCGCTTTCGAGCGCGATCAAACCCAGCGCGACCACGACCGGCAGCAGATACAACCCATCGAATCCGCGCGGCGTGCGCGCATAGCTGCGCTGGAACACCGCGACCGGCGGCACCTCGGCCAGTCGGATCAGCGGCGGCAACGCGAAACCTGCGAGTACCGCGAGCCCAATGCCGGCCGCCGCCAGCGCGGGGCCGATCGCTAGCGGCGCACCCGTCGCGGACGGCGGGAGCAGATCGCGTGCGAACACGAACGCGCCCGCCGCAAGACCGAGCGCGATCGCCGCGCCGATCACGGCGGCGATCAAAGCCGGCACCGCCAAGGTCCACAGCAGGCCGCCGATCGCCTGCGCGCGTGGTGCGCCCAGCGCGCGCAGCAGTGCGATCTCGTCGGTCTTGCGGCGCGCGTAACGGCGCGCGGCCAAGGCGATCGCCACGCCCGCAAGCAACGCCGCGAGCAGAGCCGACAACCGCAGAAACGCGCCAGCGCGATCGAACGCCACCCGCAGGCGTTGTTGTATGCGCTGTGGCGTCAGCAGTTCGGCATCGGACGGCAGATGCGCCTTCGCCCACGCACGATAGGCATCGACCTGCGCGAGCGGCCCCGCGACTAACAGACGATGCCGAGCGCGGCTGCCGCTGTCGAGCAAACCGGCAGCTTGTGCATCGGCAAGCGCCATCACCGCGCGCGGCGCGAGCGCGACTAGATCACCGCCGTCCGGTTCGCGCAGCAAGGGCGCGGCGATCCGCAGGTCGCGTCCGCCCAGTTGCACGCGATCGCCGACATGCAAGCCGAGCGCCACCAGCGCGCGATGATCGAGGTAAACATTCCCCGCCGACGGTGCGTGCGCGATCGAAGCCCGGCCTTGCGGGTCGGCGATCTCCAGCTTGCCGCGCAGCGGCCACGCCGGATCGGCCGCGATCACGTCCAGCAATTGGCTGTGCCGATTCGCGAACGCGACGCTGGGAAATCCCGCCAGCGTGGTCACCGCGAGCCCGCGTGTGCGCGCTTGTTGCGAGAACGCCGCTGGCACCGGACTCGACGCGCTGACGCCTAAATCGCCACCGATCAGTTCGGCCGCGCTCATCACCAGCGCGCGCTCGATGCGCGTCGACAACGTGCCGACCGCGCCCAGCGCGATAACGGCCAGCAGCAGCGCGCCGATCAACGTGCGCAGTTCCGGCAGCCGCCACTCGCGGCGGAGGGTGCGCCAGGCATGACGCAGGCCATTCATGCCAGGCGGCCTTCGACGAGTTCCTGCACGCGTCCGCAACGCGCGGCCAGCGCGGCGTCGTGGCTGACCACCACCAGCGTGGTCGCGTGCGCGCGGTTCAATTCGAACAGCAAATCGCCGACCGCGGCGCCCGTGTGGCGATCGAGATTGCCGGTGGGTTCGTCGGCGAACAGGATGCGCGGCCGATTCACGAACGCGCGCGCGATCGCCACGCGCTGTTGCTCGCCGCCGGAAAGTTGATGCGGGTAATGCGCGCCGCGCGTTGCCAAACCGACCGCGGCCAACGCTTCGCGCGCTCGTGACAATGCGTCGCTGGCGCCGTCCAGTTCCAGCGGCAGCAGCACGTTTTCCTCGGCGGTCAACGCGGGCAGGAGATGAAACGACTGGAACACGAAACCGACCAGCCGCCGGCGCACGGCCGCGCGCGCTTCTTCGTCCAGCGTTTCCAGTTTCTGGCTGTCCAGCACGATACTGCCGGCGCTCGGCACGTCGAGTCCGGCCAGCAATCCCAACAGCGTGGTCTTGCCGGAACCTGAGGCGCCGGTGATGGCGAGGGTTTCCCCCGCGTTCACGTCCAGACTGACATCGTCCAGAATATCGAGCCGGCCGCCGGGGCCATCGACATGTTTGCCGACGCCACGCGCGGAGAGAAGAACGATGCGATCCTGCATACGCTGTTGCCTTGTGTTGTTGCTGCTGTCATGCGCGCCATTGGCGGGCGCGGCCACGCAACCCGCGCGGCCGGTCGTGCTGCTCGGCGATTCGCTATCGGCGGCGCACAATATCGCATTGACCGCGAGCTGGCCGGTTTTGTTGCAGGCGCGCCTGCAGGAGATGCGGCCGCCGAGGCAACTCGTCAATGCCAGCATCAGCGGCGAGACCACGGCATCCGGACTGACCCGGTTGCCGGAATTGCTGAAACGCTATCGTCCGGCGCTAGTGATGATTGAGTTAGGCGCCAACGACGGCCTGCGTGGCTTGCCGCTCGATGAAATCCGGGACAATTTGCAAACGATGATCCGCGATTGCCGCGCGGCGGATGCGCGGGTGTTGTTGCTCGGCATCGAATTGCCGGTGAATTACGGCCCGCAATACCGCGACGGTCTGCGCGGCATCTATGCGCAATTGGCCCATGACAATCACGCTGCCTTGGTGCCGTTCCTGCTGCAAAGCGTCGCGCTGCACCCGGAATGGATGCAGGAGGACGGCTTGCATCCGACCGCGCAAGCGCAGCCGCGGGTATTGGCCAATGTGTGGCCGGCGCTGGCGCCGGTTCTGGCGAAGTTGACGCGCTGAATCACTCGCTGGTGCTCTCCCGCTCTAGACGCCGGACGAATCCTCGTCGGGCGGCGGTTGGGTCGGTTGCGAGGTCGGCGGCGCGCCTTGTGGCTGCTGCATCCGTGCCTGATGTTTCGCTTTCATCTGTTGGTGCCAGGCGCGCCATTCGTTGCGCTCGATCTGGCCGTCATGATTGGTGTCGATCTGGTCGAAATGTTTGACCAGCCCGGGCCGTCCTTGCGCCTCGCCACGGCTCAATATGCCATCGTGATTGGCGTCCAGCGCCCAGATCGATTCGTGCTGGTGCATCGGCGCGGCTGAACCCGGCGGCGTTGCTGCGGCTTGATCGGGCGGCGGGCGGGTCTGGGCGAACACGGCTGAGGTGGCCAGCAGCAGCAAGGCGAAGCAGGAAAAGGATTTGCGCACGGTGGGTCTCCGCAGTGAGGGGCCGACGCGTCGCGCGCGCCCTGTTCCCTCAACGCCAACGGGCTGCTGGCGTTGACGCGATTCACGTGTCGCTCACCGCCCGGGCGGCAAATTGCACGCTCGGGATCCGGTGCACCCGGCTTGGGCAAGCAAGAAAGAAAGGGTTGTCATGAGCGCGCAAGTAGAACAGGCAGGTTTGATCCTGTTGATCGAAGACAACCGCGGTATCGCAGAGATGATCGGCGAGTTCCTCGAGCGCCGCGGCTATTCCGTGGACTACGCCGCCGATGGCGTCACCGGCTTGCATCTGGCGGTGTCGGGCAGCTTCGATGTGGTGGTGCTGGACTTGATGCTGCCGGGTATGGATGGCTTGGAAGTCTGCCGCAAATTGCGCAATGAAGCCAAGAAGGCCACGCCGGTGTTGATGCTGACCGCGCGCGACACATTGGAAGACAAGTTGATCGGGTTGGACGCCGGCGCCGACGATTACCTGGTGAAACCCTTCGAGCCGCGCGAACTGGAAGCGCGCGTTCGAGCGTTGATCCGCCGCGATCGCCGCCAGGTTTCCTCAGAAGTGCTGCAGGTCGGCAACTTGGTGCTCGACACCGCGACCCTGCGCCTGACCCGCGACGGCGAGGAGTTGCAGGTCTCGCCGATCGGTTTGAAATTGCTCACCATCCTGATGCGCGAATCGCCGCGCGTGGTCAGCCGCCGCGACATCGAGCGCGAAATCTGGGGCGACACGCTGCCCGACTCGGACACGCTGCGCTCGCATCTCTACAACCTGCGCAAAGTGATCGACAAGCCGTTCACCCGGCCGCTGCTGCATACCATCCATAGCGCGGGTTACCGATTGGCCGATCTCGACATGGAAGTCGTCGGTGCCGATGAACGCGCAGGCTGATCCGATGCGCATCAGCCGCATGCGGCACAAGTTCGTGGTGGGGCATCGCGGCGCGCGCCGCACGCGCTCGCCGGTCATGAAGCTGGCGGCTGCGCTGCGGCAGTGGGATCCGAACCATCCCGACATCGCCGCGTTGGAGCCGGCGCGATTGGGGCTGACCGTCAACAGCGACGCCGAGGTATTGGCGCAGGCGCTGCACAATTTCGCCACGCGCCTGGATGCTTTCGTCGAGCGAGAGCGCAATTTCACCCGCGACGCCAGCCACGAATTGCGCTCGCCGTTGACGATCATCAAGGTCGCGGCCGACGTGCTGGCCGACGACGACAGCCTGAGTCCGTTCGCGCGGCGTTCGCTGCTGCGCATCCAGCGTTCGGTGCGCGAGATGGAGGCGCTGATCGAATCGTTCCTCATCTTGGCGCGTGAATCCGATACGGGTTTGCCGGAGGAGGATTTCCTCGCCAACGATGTGGTGCGCGAACAGGTCGAGCGTTTCCGCGATCTGCTCGAGAACAAGCCGATCGAACTCAAGCTGGAAGAGAACGCGCGCTTCGCGTTGCACGCGCCGCCGCGGGTGTTCGCGGTGGTGATCGGCAACCTGATCCGCAACGCCTGCCTGTATACCGAGCGCGGTGTGATTTGCGTCAGCGTCGAGGAGGCCAGCGTGAGCATCAGCGACACCGGTTGCGGCATGGACGCGGAAGATCTCGAACGCGCGTTCCAGCCGTTCTATCGAGGCAGCCGCAGCGGCGTTCAGGGTCACGGCATCGGGCTCGCCATCGTGCGCCGGATCGCCGACCGCTTCGATTGGCCGGTGGAACTCGACAGCGCGCGCGGCCACGGTACGATCGCGAGGATACGCCTGCCCAACGCGATGCCGGTGGACAAGGCGTTGCCGCGAATCGGCTGAGCGGATTTCCCGCGTTACACTGGCGCTGTCGCCCCCGAGAGGTATGCTGATGCGTCCGCGCCATTGTCTGATTGCGTTTCTGCTCACGCTCGCCGCCATGACTGTCGATGCCAACGCGCACGCCGCCACGCCCGTGTTGGTGATCCACGGCGGCGCCGGCGCGATCAAGAAAGACATGACGCCGGAAAAGGAGCGGGCGATCCGCACCGCGCTAGGTGAGGCGCTGCAGCATGGCTACGCGCAACTGATAGCCGGCAAACCCGCGCTGGACGCGGTGACCGCGGCGATCACCGTGCTGGAGGACGATCCGCATTTCAATGCGGGAAAGGGCGCGGTATTCACCCACGACGGCAGGAACGAAATGGATGCCGCGATCATGGATGGCGACACGCTGCGCGCGGGCGCGGTCGCCAACGTGCATCGTGCCAGGAATCCGATCCTCCTGGCGCGCGCGGTGATGGAGCACTCGCCGCATGTGATGCTGGTGGGCGACGGCGCGGAGAAATTCGCGAAGGAGCAGGGCGTCGCGCTGGTCGATCCCTCGTATTTCCGCACCGAGGAGCGCTGGCAACAATTGCAGGATGCGCTGAAGCAGGACGCCGCCGGTCAACGCGCCGATGAAGAGAAGCAAGGCCACTTCGGCACGGTCGGCGCGGTCGCGCTGGATGTGCACGGCGACCTCGCGGCCGGCACCTCCACCGGCGGCATGACCGACAAGCGCTGGGGTCGGGTCGGGGATTCGCCGATCATCGGCGCCGGCACCTATGCCAACGCGAAGTGCGCGGTGTCCGGCACTGGCTGGGGCGAGTACTACATCCGCACCGTGGCCGCGCACGAGATCTGCATGCGCGTCGCGATGATGGGACAAAGCGTGCAACAGGCGTCGCAAGACGTCATCAACCGCGAAATCCCCAAGCTCGGCGGCGACGGCGGCGCGATCGTGCTGGATTCGGATGGCAGCTTCGCCACGCCGTTCAATACCGACGGCATGTTCCGGGGCTGGATCGGCGCCGACGGCGTGCCGCACGTGGCGATCTGGAAGAACGAGCAACGCGCCGACGAAGCCGCACGCAAGCGGTGACGCGCGTCAACCGGTGGCTTGTAATCGGCGCAGCGCGCGGCGTTCGCGCCGGCGCTCGGCTTGCCGCGCGAACACCAAGTACAAGGCCGGCGTGCTGAGCAGCGTGAGCCCCTGCGAAAAAATCAATCCACCGAGCATCGCGATACCCAACGGCCGGCGCAACTCGGCGCCGGTGCCGATGCCAATCGCCAGCGGTAGCGACGCCAGGATGGCCACCATCGTGGTCATCATGATCGGGCGGAAGCGCACCAGGCACGCCTCGCGTATCGCCTCCAGCGGCGTCTTGCCGGCGCGCTGCGCGACCAGCGCGAAGTCGATCATCATGATCGCGTTTTTCTTGACCAAGCCGATCAGCAGCACCAGCGCCATCATCGCCACGATCGAGAGTTCCGTATTGGTTACCAGCAACGCCAGCAGCGCGCCGACGCCGGCCGACGGCAGCGTGGACAGGATCGTGACCGGATGGATCAGGCTCTCGTAGAGCATTCCGAGCACGATATATACGGCGATCACCGCGCCCAGCAGCAGGAAAGGCATGTTGCTCTGCTGTTGCTGGAAACGGCGGAAATCGCCGCCGAGACTCAACTGGATGTCGCCGGGCATGCGCATCCCGGTGATGGTTTTCTGGATTTCGTCGGTGGCCTGACTCATGCTGATCCCCGGCGCCAGATTGAAACTCAGATCCATCACCGTGAACTGATCCTCATGACTGATCTGCACGGGCGCCAAGCCCGGCTCCTGGTGCGCGACCGCGGTCAACGGAACCATCGCGCCGCTATTGGAACGCACGTAAAGGCGGTTCAGCGCCGCGGGCGTGGCCGATTCCGACGGCAACGCGGTCAGCACCACCGCGTATTGATCGGTATCCGAATAGATCGTCGAAATCTGACGCTGGCCGAACGCGTTGTAGAGCGCGTCGTCGATCGAGGCGACCGAAACGCCGAGCCGGCTGGCGGTATCGCGGTCGATCACCATGTTCTGTAACAGGCCGGCCTCATCGACGTCGCTGCCGACATCGCGGAACATCGGGTCATGCTGCAATTGCGTCTGCAATTTCGGTAGCCAAGTCTCGAGTTCGGCGAGATCGTTGCCTTTCAGCGATACCTGATACTGCGCGGCCTGATTGCCGCTACCGCCACCGCCGCTGGGCAAATCCTGGTGCGCGCGCAATCGCAAATTGAGATCGGGATACTGCGCGGCCTTGGCCGACAATCGTGTCAGCACGTCCTGGGTGGATTCGCTGCGGCCACCGCCGAGCGGCTTCAGCTGGATGTGGAAACTTCCGCTGGCGCCATGCCGGCCACTGCCGAGCGAGGAGCCGACGTACTGCACCGAGGGATCGGCCATCAACATGGTGGTGAGACGCTGCTGGCGTTGCTGCAATTCGGCGAACGACGGTGTGGAACCGGCCGTTGCCCGGCCGACGATCAAGCCGGTGTCCTGCGGCGGGAAAAAACCGGCCTTGACCGCGCCGAACAGATAAAACGTCGCCACCATCAGCAATACCGGTGTCAGCGCCAGTATGCGCGGATGCCGCAAGGTCACGTCCAGCGCACGCCGGTACAAATCCAACATACCGGCGTGGAAACGGTCCAGCGCACGCCCGATGCGTGATGGCGCGTGGTCGGGTTGCGGCGAGAGGAACAAGCCGCACAACGAAGGCGTCAGCGTCAGCGACACGATCGCCGAGACCGCGATCGCGGCGATCAGGGTCACGGTGAACTCGCGGAAAAACAGCCCGATGATGCCCGAGGCGAACAGCAGCGGAACGAACACGGCGATCAATGATGCGGTGATCGCGACGATGGTGAAGCCGATCTCGCGCGCGCCGTTCAAGGTCGCGGTCAAGCGATCCTGGCCTTCGTCGACGTGGCGGATGATGTTTTCGATCACCACGATCGCATCGTCCACCACGAAACCGATCGCGATCACCAGTGCCAGCAGCGAGAGATTGTCCAGCGTGTAGCCGAGCACGTACATCACGATGAAGGCGCCCGCCAGCGACAACGGCACCGCGGTGGCGGCGATCAGCGTCGGCGCGAGACGCCGCAGGAACAGCGCCATGGTCAGGATCACCATCCCCAAGCTGATCAGCAGCGTGATCTCCACATCGTCGACCGAGGCGCGCACGGTCGGCGTGCCGTCGAAGAAAGGCGTCAGCCGCGTGCCCGGCGGCAGCAACTGCTGCAATTTCGGCAATTCCCCCTTGACGCCGTCGACGGTACTGATGATGTTGGCATCAGGGCGCTTGTAGACATCGATCTGGATCGAGCGCTGACCGTTGAACCACGCCGATTGATAGCTATCCTGCGCGCCCTGGTAGACGTGCGCGACATCGCGCAGGAATACCGGCACGCCGTTGCGCACCGCCACCACCAGATTGGCGAAGTCCTCCGGCGTGTGCAGTTGGTCATTGGCGGTGACCGCCATCGTGGTGCGGCCATCGCTCAGGAAACCTTGCGGTGAGGTCACGTTGGCGGCGGTCAGCGCGTTGCGCAGGTCGTTGCTGGATACACCGATTGCATCCAGCGCGTGCAGATCGACATCCACTCGGATAGCCGGCTGTGCGCTTCCCGAGATTTCCACCGAAGCCACGCCCGGCAATTGCGAAAAACGCGGTTGCAGCAGGGTTTGCGCGTTGTCGAACAGCGCCGACAGCGGTTGCGTGTCCGAGGTCATCGCGAACTGGATGATCGGATCGTCGTTGGGATTGATCTTCTGATAGGTCGGCGGCTGCGGCAAACCGGCGGGCAGATCGGCCGTGGCCGCATTGATCGCCGCCTGTACTTCGCGCGCGGCGGCGTCGATGTTCACGCCGCCCTGGAAAATCAGGATCACCGAGGCGTTGCCCTCGGAACTGTTGGAGCGCATGGTGTCGATGCCGGGAATCTGGCCCAGGTGCCGTTCCAGCGGCGAGGCCACGGTCGCGGCCATGGTCGAGGCGTCCGCGCCCGGTTCGCTGGCCGAAACGAAGATCGCCGGAAAGGTGATTTCCGGCAGTGCGCTGATGCCGAGCAGGAAATAGCAGATCATCCCGGCGACCAGCACGCCCGCGGCCAGCAGCGAGGTGCCGATCGGGCGTTTGATGAAGGGCGCGCAGATGTTCATGGCTTATAGCCCCTCTCCCGCCGGGAGAGGGGTTGGGGTGAGGGTCCGCTACTTGCGTGATCGTGAATCGATCGAAATTGTGGACTCAAGGCCAACATGTGAACGCCCGCTTCGAGCGGACCCTCATCCGCCCTTCGGGCACCTTCTCCCCGAGGGAGAAGGGAAAAATCAAAAACGTTCATGCCGACCCACCCTCCGGCGCGCCCGTGGACCGCAGCCAACTACGTTCGCGCATCCAGTCGGAGAAACGTTCCATGTACAGATAAATCACCGGGGTGGTGTACAGCGTCACCAATTGCGAGATCAGCAGGCCGCCCACGATCGACACGCCCAGCGGCCGGCGCAGCTCGGCGCCGATGCCGGTGCCCAGCGCCAGCGGCAGCGCGCCGAACAGTGCCGCGAAGGTAGTCATCATGATCGGCCGGAAACGCAGCAGGCACGCACGACGGATCGCGTCGTGCGCGTTCATGCCATCGCGCTGCGCGGCGAGCGCGAAGTCGATCATCATGATCGCGTTTTTCTTGACGATGCCGATCAGCAGCACGATGCCGACGATGCCGTCCACCGACAGACTCATCCCGAACAGCATCAGCGCCAGCAGCGCGCCGACGCCGGCCGGGGGCAGCGTGGAGATGATCGTGGCCGGATGGATATAGCTTTCGTACAACACGCCCAGCACGATGTAGATCACCACCACCGAGGCAAGGATCAGCAGCAGCTCGTTGCCGATGGATGAGGAGAACTCTGCCGCCGCGCCGACGAACTCGCCGCGTACCTGCGGCGGTAAGTGCATTTGCGCGACCGTGTCGTTGATCGCGTTCACCGCCTGCGACAGCGAATAGCCACGCGCGAGGTTGAACGAGATCGTCGCCGCGGGGAGCTGATCCTGATGGCTGACCACCAGCGGCGCGCTGGCGACGTTCGCGGTCGCGAGCGTGGAAAGCGGCACGGTGTTGCCACCACCGAGCGGGATGCCGGTGTTGCTTTGGCCGACACCGGTCGAGGTCGAGGAGTTGGCCGATTTGACCTGACCGAGGCTGGTTGCGTTGCTGCCGGTCAACGCGCCGCTGGCGCCGTTGCTGCGCACGGCCAGCATGTTCATGAGATCCGAGCGGTTGCGGAATTGCGGTGCCACTTCCAGCACCACGCGATACTGATTCAATTGGGTGAAGATGGTCGAGATCTGGCGCTGGCCGAAAGCATCGTAAAGTGTATCGTCGATCGTCTGTACCGGTACGCCTAGGCGGCTGGCGGCATCCCGATCGATGGCGAGGTTCAAAGCATTGCCGCTGTCGGCGAGATTGTTGCCGACGTCCGCGAGCTGCGGCAATTGCCGCAACGCAAGAGTGAGTTTTTGCGCGTATCCCGACAGCTCGTTGGGGTCGACATCGGACAAGGTGTACTGGTATTGCGTCGCGGCTACGCGCGTATCCAGCGTAATATCCTGCACGGGTTTGAGATAAAGCGCCGCGCCCGGAATGCCGGCGACTTCGTGTTGCAGTCGCGGCAGGACGACATCCAGACTGTCGCGCTGACCGCGATCCTTGAGCACGATGCTGACCT
The DNA here is from genome assembly GCA_039924705.1 of Rhodanobacteraceae bacterium. Taxonomy (GTDB): domain Bacteria; phylum Pseudomonadota; class Gammaproteobacteria; order Xanthomonadales; family Rhodanobacteraceae; genus 66-474. The sequence continues at coordinate 4,024 of JBDTAJ010000158.1, read as the reverse complement.
GACCTTGATTGAGTGTCGGATTGATCGAACCCGCGCCGATAAACGCGGCCACCCCGGCCACCGCGGGATCGGCGCGTAGCGCCGCGGCGACCTGTTCGGTCAACTGCTCCATCGCCGGGAACGCGATGTTGTCGTCGGCCTGCACCACGGCGGTAATCAGTCCGGTGTCCTGCTCCGGTAACAGGCCTTTAGGAATCGCGATGTACAACAGCACGGTGGCGATCACCGACGCCGTCGCCACCAGCATGGTCAAGCGCCGGTGCGCCAGCACCCAGTCGAGGCTACGCTCGTAGGCGCCCAGCATCCGGATGAACAAGGTTTTCTTGCCATGTGCGGCGGCGGCGTCGTCGGCCGGCACCGAACCGCGATCGAGCAGGTACGCGCACATCATCGGTGTCAGTGTCAGCGATACCAAGAGCGAGATCGCCACCGCGATGGTCAGCACCCATGCGAATTCGTGGAACAACCGCCCGGTCACGCCCGGCATCAGCAGCAGCGGCAGGAACACCGCGATCAGAGACACCGTCAGCGACACCACGGTGAAGCCGATCTCGCGCGCGCCGATTTCCGCGGCCTCTTTCGACGGCTTGCCCTGCTCGATATAGCGCACGATGTTCTCGATCATTACGATCGCATCGTCGACCACGAAACCGGTCGCGACGGTGAGCGCCATCAGCGAAAGATTGTCCAGCGAGAAACCGGCGAACGACATCACCGCGAAGGTGCCCAGCAGCGACAACGGCACCGCGACCGAGGGAATCACCGTCGCCCACAAACGGCGCAGGAACACGAAAATCACGCCGATCACCAGGAACACGGTCAACAGCAGTGTGAACTCGACATCGCGCACCGAGGCGCGGATGGTGATGGTGCGATCGGCGAATACATCGAGATGCACGTCCGCCGGCAGCACGCTGCGCAATTGCGGCAGCGCCGCGTCGATCTGCGTGACCGTGTTGACGATGTTGGCGCCGGGCTGCCTGCGGATATCCAGCAGCACCGCGGGTTTGCCGTTGGCCCACGCCGCGAGCTGGTCGTTCTCCACGCCATCGACCACGTTGGCGACATCGCCAAGGTGCACCGGCGCGCCGTCCTTGTAGCTGATGATCGTGCTTCGGTATTGGTCGGCGTCCTGCAGCTGGTCGTTGGTGCCGATGCTGTAGGTCTGCACCGCGCCGTTGAGCGTGCCCTTGGCCGCATTGACATTGGCCTGCGTCAGCGCGCTGCGTATGTCTTCCAAAGTGAGACCGAGATTGCCGAGCTTGGCGGGGTCGACCTGCACGCGCACCGCCGGGCGCACGTCGCCGGCGATCGAGACGAGCCCCACGCCGGGGACCTGCGAGAGTTTTTGCGCGATGATCGAATCGGCGTAATCGTTGACGTCGCGCAGCGGGCGGCTGTCGGAAGAAAGCGCGAGCGTCAGGATCGGCGCATCGGCCGGATTGACGCGGTTGTACACCGGTGGATAAGGTAGGCTGCTGGGCAGGCGCGCGGCACGCAACGCGGACTGCACGTCTTGCGCGGCGATATCGATGTCGTGACTCATGTCGAACTGCAACACGATCGTCGACAACCCGGCGGACGAATCCGAACTCATCATGGTGATGCCGGAAATCTGCCCGAGCTGGCGTTCCAGCGGCGTCGTCACCAGCGTCGCCATGGTGGTCGCGCTGGCGCCGGGGTACGTGGTGGTCACCACCAAGCTGGGCGCCTCGATCTCAGGCAGCGCTGACACCGGCAGGCTGCGATAACCCAGGATGCCGAGCAGCAACACCGCCGCCATCAACAGCGAGGTGGCGATCGGCCGGCGGATAAAGAGGGTGGAAAAACCCATATAGGCGCAGAATCAGGAATGCATGAATCGAAGAAATGAGAATGGCGGGTTGCGGTGGTTTCTCCAGCTCGTCATTACAGCGAAAGCCGGCATCCCATTCTTTCGTAGATATGGGAAAGCCGGATTTTGAATCGCCGCTTCGCGGCGGACGGCGTTGCTAGCCTCGGCCACACGCCCCTTCGCATTCTGCTTCGGGCGTTCACCGTTTTTCCGGTTCACCCACCACGCCCACGTTTGCCGCTGCCTTGTGCCGCTGCCTTTTTGATATCCGCCGCCGTTGGCGCTTTGGGTTCCTCGCCGGGTTTCATCGGCGTGATCTTGCTGCCTTCCTTCAGGCGGAATTGGCCTTCGGTGACGACCCTATCGCCGGCCTTCAGTCCGCTGCCGATCAGTTCGTGGGTGTCGTCGGCCTCGCCGGTCACCGTGGCCGGTTGCATCTTGACCGTGGGCGCACTCGCGTCGCTCGCCGTCGACGCGGATGAAGACACGCCGCCGGCCACGCGATGATGGCGACGCGGTGTCGCCGCGGTACCAGCCGGCGCTGGTGTGGCATTAGAGCTCGCGCCGCCGTTGACGACGAGGTACACGTAATCGCCATTCGGCCCACGCTGCACGGCTTGCGTCGGCACCACCAGCCCATTGTCGACGGTGCCGACCTGCATGCGCAGATTGACGAACTGGCCCGGCCACAATTCGCTTTCCGCATTCGGAAACTCCGCTTTCAACTTGAACGTCGAGGTGTTGGGATCGATCTGGTTGTCGATCACTTGCAACACGCCACTGTTAGCGGTGATTTTGGCGGTGGTTGGGTCCTGCACCACCAGCGGCAATGGGGCCAACGCCTGCGCCGCGCGCACCTGGTCGAGGTATTTGCCGGCCAGCGTGAAGATCACATTGATCGGATGCAATTGCGTGATCACCACGATCGACGTCGTGGTGGTCACGATGTTGCCTGGATCGACTTGTCGGATGCCGGCCAGTCCGTCGATCGGCGCCAGCACCTTGGTGTAGTCGAGCTGCACCTGGTTGTCGCGGATTGCGGCGGCGTCGGCGGCGACCGCACCGGCGAACTGATGCACGTTGTTGCGCTGGGTGACGCGGTCGATTTCGGCGACGTATTGCTTGTACTTCGGATCCTCGGAACGCGTCAGCGTCGATTGCGCGGTCGACAGCTGGGCCTGGTCCTGCTGGCGTTTCGCCACCGCCTGATCATATTGCGCCTGGATGCTGCGCGGATCGATCTCCGCGATCACGTCGCCTTTCTTGACCGGCTGGCCCTCTGTGAAATCCAGCTTCAGCAGCTTGCCTGCGACCTGCGGCATCACCGTCACGGTGTTCAGCGCTTGCACGGTGCCGTTGGCGGTGAGATATACCGGTACGTTCTCCACGACCACCGGTTCGACGGTCACCGGAATCGGCGCGTTAGCGTCGTTGCCGGTGCCTGCGCTGGTGCGGTGCAGCAGCCGCCAACCGATCACGGCCACAACGATCGCGGCGATCGCGATCAGGATCCATTTGCCGCGCGACATACGGAATCCTTGCAAGAACTAGAGTTACAGACGGCGCAGCTTGAACGACCGAGTTTGAACGGCGTCGCACCGGAGAATGGCCGTCCGGAATTCGCTACGTTAACGCAGCAGTCCGCACCGCGCAGGCATGACTTGTGGCCTATGCGGCGAACGCTGCGTGTTGCTCATTCCTCGGAAGCCACGGTCGGCAGACCGGCGGCGCCGGACCCGGCGAGCATGGCTTCGGCATGGCTGCTATGCGTGGTGGACAGGCGCTTCATCAGCGGCAGCACCGCGAACGCGATCCCCGTGCAGACTAGCGCGGCGATGCCGAGTTTGTCTAACAGCGCAGTGTAGATCGGGAGACTCGCCACCGGATTGGTGGTGAGATTTTCCGGGATGCTGGCGTAGGAGGCCACCACGCCGCCCAGATATTGCGACACGCCCGTGGCGACGAAGTATGCGCCCATCATGAAGCCGCCCATGCGCGCCGGCACGTAGCGCGCGATCATCGCCAACCCGAGTCCGCTGACCAGCAATTCGCCCAGCGAGATCGCGCCGTAACCCCACACCATCAGCCACGACGAGACCCTGCCGTCGGGCGCCGCGTAGTAGCCCGCCGCGCCAAAGATGAAGAATCCGATCGCCACCACCACGAAACCGAGCGCGAACTTGGCGGCGA
>JBDTAJ010000157.1:0-6831 GCA_039924705.1 Rhodanobacteraceae bacterium | reverse complement strand
GGATTGGGCGTACAGCAACTTGCCTGAGGGAGCTGGAGCGGATTTCATCGAAAACCTCGCAGATGTCGATGCGGTTTGACGCGGATGCCGTCAAACCGCTAGCGTACGCCGCAATCCTCATGATCTGAAGGGCTCATGCGCATCGTCCTGCTCGGCGCGCCCGGTTCGGGCAAAGGAACCCAAGCCGCCCGGCTGAAGTCGGCGTTGGGTGTCGCGCACATTTCCACCGGCGATCTGTTGCGCGCGGCGGTTGCCGCCGGCACGCCGCTGGGAATGAAAGCCAAGGCGGTGATGGATGCCGGGCAACTGGTCTCCGACGACATCGTGTTGGCTATGCTGGAGGAGCGTCTGGCGCAAGCGGACACGCGCGCGGGTTTCATCCTCGATGGATATCCGCGCAATCTCGCGCAGGCCGACGCGCTGGATCAGTTGCTGAAGCGGCTGGGCCAGCCGCTGGACGCGGTGTTGAGATTGAACGTGCCGGATGCGGATATCCTGAAACGCTGTGAAATCCGATTTCGCGCGCAGGGCCGCGCCGACGACAATCCCGATACCGTGCGTCGGCGGCTGGAAGTCTATGCCGCGCAGACCTCGCCGGTCGCCGATTACTACGCGCAGCGCAAACTCTTAGGCGATATCGACGGTATCGGCGACATCGATGCGATCGTGGCTCGATTGCTGGCGGCGTTGCAGTCGCGCGCTGCCGCGACCGTCTGATGTCGAAGCGCTGGATGCAATTGCCGGCGCGCGTGCGCGACCTGTGCCTGTTCCGCGGCGGCCCGCAGGATCTGCCGTACGCGCCGGGCGTGTTGATCGCACTGCTGATTGCCAGCGCCATTCTGGAAGCGGCCTTCGATCTGCGCAGCGGTTCTTCGGTCGCGGTGGTGATCGGCGCCAACATCGGCACATTGGTTGCGCTCGGCGCCTTGGCGCTGATGCTGCGCTGGCGCTGCAAGCCGGCGCGGTTCGTGCAGGCGGCGCTCGGCCTGGCCGCCACCGGATTCCTGTTCGAACTGATTGCGTTGCCGCTGGCACTTGTCGTCGGCCACCCGAGCGATCCCGCGTCACTGAAAGGCACGCAGATCCTCGCCGCGCTGGTGTTGTTCGCGTTGCTGGTGTGGCAGGCGTGCATCGCCGCCAACATCCTGCGGCAGGCGCTGGAAATCCCACTGGCCGCGGGCGTCTTGGCGCTGCTCGTGCTCGGCTTCGTCGATCTGTTCGCCAGCGGATTGGTTGCCGTGCTGCTCGGCGCGACTTGATTCCGATGCGCATCCACATCCTCGGCATTTGCGGCACTTTCATGGGCGGCGTCGCCGCGCTCGCGCGCGAGCTGGGCCACGAAGTCGAAGGCTCCGATGCCAACGTCTATCCACCGATGAGCGAGCAGTTGCGCGTGCTCGGCATCACGCTGAAAGAAGGCTACGCGGCGGAGCATCTGCAAGTCGCGCCCGGACATCATGCATTGGATCAAGTTATCGTCGGCAACGCGCTGACGCGCAGCAATCCCGCGATCGAATACATGCTGGACGCGCGATTGCCATATATCTCCGGCCCGCAATGGCTGGGCGAGAACGTGTTGCGTGACCGCGCTGTGTTGGCCGTCGCCGGCACACATGGCAAAACCACGACCACGAGCTTGCTCGCGCATTTGCTGGACAGTACGGGATTGGCGCCGGGTTTTCTGATCGGCGGTGTGCTGGGAAATTTCGGGGTGTCGGCGAGGTTGGGTAAAAGCGGTCAGGTTCATTTTTCCAAACAACAAAAGCGTGGAGCTCGCGACGCCACGGGAAATGAACCTGACCCCTTTTTCGTGATCGAAGCCGACGAATACGACACCGCGTTTTTCGACAAGCGTTCCAAATTCGTGCATTACCGCCCGCGCATCGCGATTTTGAACAATCTCGAATACGACCACGCAGATATTTTCCCGGATGTCGCCGCGATCCAGCGCCAGTTCCATCATCTGGTGCGCATCGTGCCCGGCAACGGCCGGTTGATTGTCAACGCAGAGGACACACGTCTCGCCGAGGTTTTGGCGATGGGTTGCTGGACGCCGGTGGAAACTTTCGGTATCGACGCGGGCGATTGGCGCGGCACATTACTCGACGCCGACGGCTCGGTGTTTTCGATCGCATACCGTGACGAAAAAATCGGCGAGGTGCGCTGGGATTTGCTGGGCCGCCACAATGTGATGAACGCGCTTGCCGCACTGGCCGCGGCGAACGCAGCGAGGGTCGATCCGTGCGCACTGCTGCCCGCGTTTGCAACGTTCGCCAACGTCAAGCGTCGGATGGAATTGATCGGCGACGTCGAGGGCGTGCGCGTCTACGACGATTTCGCGCATCACCCAACCGCCATTGCCGCCACGCTGTCTGGTTTGCGTGCCAGAGTCGGCGGGGCGCGCATCCTGGTCGGCGTGGAGCCGCGCTCCAATTCGATGCGCGCGGGCGCGCACGCGGACGAGCTCGCGCCATCGTTGCGCAACGCCGACGCCGTGGTGTTTCTGCAGCGTCCGGAATTGGCGTGGGACGCGCAGCGCGTGACCGGCGCGCTCGCCGGCCGCGGCCGTACCGCGCCCAGTGTGGAAGCCTTGATCGAAGTGCTGATCGAGCAAACGAGAGCCGGAGACCACGTGGTGTTCATGTCCAATGGTGGTTTCGAGGGCGCGCCACGGCGTTTCGTCGCGTCGCTGCGCAACGCTAAATAAAGCGTCGCTAAACTCTCATCGTGAAACGCGACGATATCCCGCTGTTTCCGCTGTCCTCGGTATTGTTTCCCGGCGGCCCGCTCGGTTTGCGAATTTTCGAACCGCGTTATCTGGAAATGGTGCGCGATTGCGCTCGCGACGAAGCCTGTTTCGGCGTGTGCCTGATCCTGGAAGGGCGCGAAGCCGGCGCTCCCGCACTACCCGCCGCGGTCGGTACGCTGGCGCGCATCACCGATTTCTATACCCTGCCGGATGGTTTGCTCGGCATCGGCGCGGAAGGTGGCCAGCGCTTCCGCGTGCTGCGCACGCGCGTGCGCGATAATGGGCTGGTGCACGGCAAGGTGCGCTACTGGCCGGAGGAACCGGTGCTGGAAGTGCCGGCGGAGTTCGGGTTGCTGGTGACCATCCTCGAACGGCTGATCGAGCAGGCCGGCGGCCCCTACCGCGACACTCCGCGCGAGCGCTACGACAACGCCGGCTGGGTCGGCTTTCGTCTGGCCGAGTTATTGCCGTTGATGGCCGCCGAGCGTCAACATCTGCTGGAACTGACCGACCAGCTGGAGCGTCTGCGCGCACTGCGCGATGCGCTGCCAAGGTTCCAGAGAGTGTGAGCCGAGGCTTTCGCGAGATGCTTTGAATGGCATCTCGCGCCGGCGAACGCACGCACAGGGATGTGCGGGCTGGGAAGCGCTTCATGGATGACTGCTTGCAAGTTTCTTCATGCGGGCTTGCTTTCAGTCAATGCTTGACGCAGATCCGCGACCAGATCGTCGGCGTCTTCCAGCCCGACCGATAACCGCAGCAAGTTTTGCGGCGATATCGGATGCGGAGCTTCGACCGATGCGCGGTGCTCGATCAGCGATTCGCAGCCGCCCAGCGAGGTTGCGTTGATGAATAGTTTCACTTTGCCCGCCGCGGTCAGCGCGGCCTCACGGCCGCCGCGCAGTTCGATGCTGAGCATGCCGCCGAAGTCGCGCATTTGTCGTTGGGCGAGTTCGTGGTCCGGATGTGACGTCAGACCGGGATAATGCACGCGCTCGACCGCCAGATGCGTGGCGAGAAATTCAGAGATTTTGCGTGCGTTGGCGCAATGTCGCGCCATTCGCGCCGGCAGCGAGCGCAATCCACGCAAGGTCAGCCACGCGGCGAAAGGCGAAGCGCTGGCGCCCAGGATTTTGCGTACTTCGAAGCATTGCCCGGCGAGTGCGTCGTCGTGGCGAAAGATCAGCGCACCGCCCATCACATCGCTGTGTCCGCCGAGATACTTGGTCGTCGATTGCAGCACGATATCGGCGCCGAGCGTGAGCGGCCGTTGCAGACAGGGCGTGGCGAAGGTGCTGTCTACCAGCAGCTTGGCGCCCACCTCATGCGCGAGCTGCGCGCGCGCGGCGATATCGATCACCTTCATCAGCGGGTTGGACGGTGATTCGGCCCACAACAGCACTGTGTTTGCTTTCAGTGCGGCACGCACCTGATCTGCACGCGTCATGTCGACAACACTGAAGTTCAATCCCCAGCGCGAAAGATACTGTTCGCCCAGTACGCGATAACCATGGTAGATGTCGTCCTGCATCAACACGTGAGTGCCGGCTGGCAAGGCTTGCAACAGCGCCGCGCCCGCGGCCATGCCGGTGGAAAAGAACAGGGCGCGTTCGCCATCATCGAGTGCCGCGAGCGCCTCTTGCAGACGCTGCTGGGTCGGATTGTCGTAACGCTGATAAAGCAAGCCATGCGGCAGACTTCCGTCAGGCGCGTGCTCGAACGTGGTGGAAAGATGCAGCGGCGGTGCCAGCGCGCCGGTTTGCATATCCGGTTCCGCGCCGGCGTGAACCGCCAAGGTGTCGAATTTCATATCCGTTTTCATGCAACCGTCTCCCGAAATGCACCACGCGCGGCTTCCAGCGTGTCGGCAATGTCCTGGTCGCTGTGTGCGGACGACATGAAACCCGCTTCGAACGCGCTTGGCGCAAGGTAGATGCCGCGTTTCAACATGCCGTGGAAGAAACGCTTGAACGCCGCGGTGTCGCAGTTGATCGCTTGCGAATGCGTTTCGATTTTCTGCGCGCTGAAAAACAACCCGAACATCCCGCACACGCGATTGAACGAGAACGGCACGCCGACGTCGATTGCGCAGGCGAGCAATCCATCCGTGAGCAGGCATGTCTTGCGATCGAGTTCCTCGTAAAAGCCCGGTTCGCGGATCAACTCCAGCATCGCCAGACCCGCCGCCATCGCCACCGGATTGCCGCTCAAAGTGCCTGCCTGATAGATCGGACCGCTCGGCGCGATCTGTTGCATCAGATCACGACGGCCGCCGTAAGCGCCGACCGGCATGCCGCCGCCGATAATTTTGCCGAGCGTGGTGAGATCCGGTGCGATCTCGTACAACTTCTGCGCGCCGCCGTGCGCGACGCGAAACCCCGTCATCACCTCGTCGAAGATCAGCAGCGCGCCGTGTTCTGTACACAACTGGCGCAGCGTGTGCAGAAAGCCGGCGCGCGGCGGGATGCAATTCATGTTGCCGGCGACGGGTTCGACGATCACACAGGCGATTTCAGCGCCGATCCGCGCGAAAAGTTCACGCGCAGCGTTGATGTCGTTGTAAGGAAGCGTCGAGGTCAGATCGGCCAGTGCGTCCGGCACGCCAGGCGAATTCGGCACCCCCAGGGTGAGCGCGCCGGAGCCGGCCTTCACCAGAAAGCTGTCGCCGTGGCCGTGATAACAGCCTTCGAACTTGACGATGCGCTCGCGCCCGGTCGCGCCGCGTGCCAGCCGCACCGCCGACATCGTCGCCTCGGTGCCGGAATTGACCATGCGCAGCATTTCGATCGACGGCATCAGCGCATGGATCGCTTCTGCCATCAATACTTCGGCTTCGCAGGGCGTGCCGAACGACAGCCCGTCGCACGCCGCGCGCATCACGGCTTCGCGCACCCGCGGATGATTGTGCCCGGCGATCATCGGGCCCCACGAGCCGACATAATCGATGTAGCGCTTGTCTTCGACATCCCACAAATATGCGCCGTCCGTGCGCGCGGTGAAAAACGGTTCACCACCAACCGACCTGAACGCGCGCACCGGCGAATCGACGCCGCCCGGCAGCAGCTCCGATGCGCGCTGGAACCATTCGTGATTGGTGGTCATGCGTGTTTCCGTGGAAAGGTATCGAACAAATCGGCGAAGCGCCGGGCCGCCGCGCGTACGTCGCGCGCGCCGAATACCGCGGAGATTACGGCCAAGTAATCAGCGCCCGCTTCGATCAACAACGAACCATTGTCCGCCGTGATGCCGCCGATCGCCACCAGCGGCAGGCCCAGTGCTGTTGTGGCGTCGCGCAGCAATTGCGGGGTCGCGCGACGCGCTCCCGGCTTGGTCGGCGAGGGGAAGAACGCGCCGAAGGCGAGGTAATCCGCACCGGCTGCGCGCGCGCCGCGCGCGCGTTGCAACGAGTCGTAACAGGATACGCCGATGATCGCGTCACATCCGATCTTCGCGCGGGCCGCGGCGATGTCGTCATCGTGTTCGCCCAGATGCACGCCGGCAGCGTGGCTTGCGAGCGCGAGTTCCGCATCGTCGTTGATGATCAATGGCACGTAGTATCTGGCGCATAATGCTACCAATGCGCGCGCCTCGTTCAACCGGCGAGCGGCGTCGCGCGTCTTGTCGCGGTACTGCAATACGCGCGCGCCGCCTTCCAGCGCGGCTTGCGCGGCATTGAGCAGGTCGGAGCGCGGGCCGTCGGTGATCGCGTACAGGCCGCGCCGGCGCAGCAATGGGTGGGACATCGGCTCTCCTGAACGCGGAATCGGGTCGTGCTTTCATGCAGCGCCGCGACTTGCGACAATAGTGCACACGTACATCGCCCCGAAGACCATGACCTCCAGCGCCGCCGCCGCAAATGTCGAGACCTACCGCAAATTCATGTGCGTGGTCTGCGGCTTCATCTACGACGAGGAGGAGGGGTTGCCCGATGAGGGCATCGTGCCGGGCACACGCTGGGAGGACATCCCGGATACCTGGACCTGCCCGGATTGCGGTGTGACCAAGGATGACTTCGAAATGATCGAGTTGGCCTGAGTGTCCGCGGCTACTGCGCTTCCGTCGGCACGCTGACCAGCGTCATG
>JBDTAJ010000156.1:0-3889 GCA_039924705.1 Rhodanobacteraceae bacterium | reverse complement strand
GTGAGCAGCGTTTCTTTCGTGCACAGGCCGGACTCCAATGCGATCGCGGCGGAGCGCAACAGCGGATCGGTCGCCTCCAGCGCAAACAATTCCTCGATGGAGCGCCATTCGATTTCGAAGTCGGTGCCGGCGTGGCCCATCGCCCGCATCGTTTTCAAATGCAGGAAGGTCGGCCGACGCATACGCCGGCAATGCTGGATCGCGTGTTGCGCGCCGGCATAACCTTCGGCGAGATCGAGCCCATCCGCATAGAAGTAATCGAGGTACTCGCGCGCGCGGAAGTTCGCGGCGACCCAATCCGCCGGCGTCTTGACCGAGATGCCGATGCCGTTATCCTCGCAGACGAACAGGATCGGCGCCGGCAGTTTCTGATACGCCGTCCACGCGGCGGCGTTGAACGCGGTTTGCGCGGTGGCGTGATTGCTCGATGCATCGCCGAACGAACAAATCGTGATCGAATCATCCGGAATCGGAAGCGCATGACCGATGCGCTTGGCCTGCTCGATCGCCACCGCGGTGCCCAGCGCTTTCGGCAAATGCGAGGCGATGGTCGAGGTCTGCGGCAAAACCCACAGCGGTTTCGAACCCCATACCTTGTGACGGCCTCCGGAGGCGGGATCGTCGCGGCTTGCGGCGAACGAAAGCGCCGAATTCATCACCGGATCCATATCCGGCAATTTTCGAAAACGTTCGGCCATGAACGCGCCGCTGCGGTAATGCAAAAACGCGGGATCGGTATACCGCGTCAGCCGCGCCACCAGCGCGTTGCCTTCGTGGCCAGACGATCCGATCGTGTAGAACACCTTGTTCTGCACACGCAGCACGCGCGCCATCAGGTCCAGATGCCGCGAAATCAATTGCGATTCGAACAGTTCGCGGAAATCGCGCAGCGTACAGGCACTGCCGGGCAACACCGGGTCGTCGTCGCGCGGCTGCGCGCGCACGTCGCCCTCCCATGCCAGCACGAACTCGCCGAAGTTCGCATCGACGATCTCGGCGCGGTTGAAACCCTTGTGGCGGGCGGGGATTAGGCTGGGCATGTGTCGATTGAACCGGATGACTACGTCATTCCTCTTCGTCATTCCGGCGAAGGCCGGAATCCAGTCTCAATAGGTCGCGCGCAGCGTACAGCTTTCGGCGAATACGGTGCCTGCCATCCTTGGCGCTGGATCCTGACCAATCCCTGGCCGGAATGACGGGTGTGGGTTGAATTCCGCTTTCGCACTACGCAGGAACGGGAATCGCAAAACGCGCGGCGACTTCCGCATTGACGTGCGGCATCGGCGCAAAGCGTGGCGTTGCGCGCACGCGCGCCAACCAATGCGAAACCCGCGGACAACGCGACAAATCGAAACCACCGTCGGCCGCGCGATCGGTGTAAGCGAACAACGCGATGTCCGCGATACCGTAACCTTCGCCGGTGAACCATGCGTGCTCCGCGAGGTGCTTCTCCATCACATCGAGCGCGTGATAGCCACGTTCAAGGCACTTCGGCAACTCCGCGCGCCGCGGCGAATCCGCTTGCGTCCAGCCGCGGATGAAACGCGCCACCGCGATGTAGGGCTCGTGGCTGTATTGCTCGAAGAACATCCACGCCAATGCCTGCGCGCGTTGCCAGGAATCATCCGGCAGCAACGGCGTGCGTTGCGCCAGCCAATACAGGATCGCGTTGGATTCGGCGAGGATACGGCCGTCTTCCAGTTCGATGATCGGCACCTTGCCGTTCGGACTCTTTGCCAGAAACTCCGACGTATGCGTGGCGCCGCGCGTGTTGTCGGTCTCGACCCAACGGTATTCGCGACCGAGTTGCTCGCACGCCAGACGCAGCTTGTAGCAGTTGCCAGAAACGGAGTTGCCGTAGATGACGATCATGTCCCCTCACTCGATTTGCGCGCGAGCCACTCCGCGCGTGTCTGCCCCCAGATTTCGATCGGCACATCCTCGAACGGCGGCGGCAATTTGCCGGGCCCGCGATTGCGCGACCCAAGCCGCATGGCGAGCTTCTGCGAAGCGCTATTATCGGGATGGATGGAATGGATCACATCTTTCCAACCAAGATGATCGAAACACCAGTCGATCGCCGCGATGCCTGCTTCGTGCGCATATCCGTGCCCCCACGCCGAACGACGAAACGCCCAGCCGACCTCCGTGCCGGGCCAATCCTCCGGACGCCAGGGACCAAGCTGGCCGAGCCATTGTCCGTTGGATTTGTCGATCACCGCGAACATCGCGAAGCCCTGGATCACCCACGCGCCCGGCATTTGCAGAAACTTGCGCCACGCCGCCGGACGCGACACCGGACCGCCGATGAAATGTGATGCTTCGGGATCGCCCTGCAGTTGCGCGTAAGGATCGAAGTCCTCCGGACGCGGCAGACGCAGGATCAGACGCTGCGTTTCGAGCGTCGGGTCGTTCAATGCGGGCGGTGGCATCACGGAGGTCGCGACTACTTCGCCGCGGCACGATACGCACAATCCCCCGCGACCTTGGCGATGTCTACGATGTTGGGGCTGACGCAATCGAACAAGACCGCATTGCCGCCCTTCTTTCCCTTCACCATCTTTGGCACGTACTGAACTACGCCGTGGTCGGTGCCGGTCGCAGGCGACAGATAGATGCTGATCACGCCCCCCTGGGATACGGTGATGCCGCTGATCTCGTTAGTGGTCATCGTGTTCGGCGCACCTAGTCGCGCCTCCGCGTTGCTGGACGGAGCCTTGCCGCTGCTGCGCGTTGCGTTCACCACCGACATCTTGCTGCTGGCCACCAGCAGCGAATCCAGCGCCAGATGCACCGCGTCGGCGTTGGTCGCGGCGAATGCGGCGCCGCCGGTGAAAAGCGCGCCGGCGGCGATGCCGGTTGCAATCTTGTTCGAGGGTTTCATTTGCTTCTCCTGAGACGTGAAAACACCGCGTGATTGTGCGGCGCGCGCTTGAACCGGATCGGAATCAAAAAGCGCTGATGCCGGTGACTTCACGTCCCACCACCAGTTGATGCACGGTTTCGGTGCCTTCGTAGGTGATCACCGATTCCAGATTCAGCGCGTGGCGGATCGGACAATGCTCGGTGGTGATGCCCGCGCCGCCCAGGATGTCGCGGCATTCGCGCGCGATGTCGATCGCCATGCGCACGTTGTTCCACTTGGCCAGCGAAACCTGGGTCGGATGCATTTTGCCGCTGTCTTTCAATCGGCCTAGTTGCAGCGACAGCAATTGCGCGGTGGTGATCCGGCGCGCCATGTCGGCCAGTTTCAACTGCACCGCCTGGGTGGCGGCGATCGGCCGCTCGAACAGGATGCGCTCTTTCGCATACTCCAGCGTTTCCTTGAAACACGCGATCGCCGCACCGATCGGCCCCCAGGTGATGCCGTAGCGCGCCTGTGTCAGGCAACCCAGCGGCCCTTTCAGACCCTTGACGTTCGGCAGCCGCGCGCTGTCGGGCACGCGTACGTTGTCGAAAAAAAGCGCGCTGGTGACCGACGCGCGCAGGCTCATCTTCTTGTGCACTTCCTGCGCAGCGAATCCCTTGGTGTCGGTCGGCACCACGAAGCCCTGGATGCCGTCGTCCGTCTGCGCCCAAACGATCGCGATCTGCGCGAGGTTGCCGTTGGTGATCCACATCTTGGCGCCGTTGATAAGCCAATCGCCACCGTCTTTCTTCGCATTCGTTTTCATGTTGGCCGGGTCGGAACCACCCTGCGGTTCGGTCAGCCCGAAACAGCCGATGATTTCTCCGGCCGCCATCTTCGGCAGGTACTGCGTCTTCTGTTCCTCGCTGCCGTAGGCGAAGATCGGATACATGCACAACGAGGACTGCACCGAGGCGAAGCTGCGCAAACCCGAATCGCCGCGTTCCAGTTCCTGGCAGATCAGCCCGTAGCTGACCGCGT
>JBDTAJ010000155.1:0-6155 GCA_039924705.1 Rhodanobacteraceae bacterium | reverse complement strand
GAGGAAGCGCGGCTGGTGGCGATGGACGACTGGAACCGCAACCAGCATGGCAAGTCGGGGTTGTGGAAGCGCGTGCTGGAATCTTCCACCGATCACGCGCAAGCCGAAACCGACACCCTGGCGTTTCTCGAGCACTGGGTGCCAGCCGGCAAATCGCCGATGTGCGGCAATTCGATCTGCCAGGATCGTCGGTTTCTCTATCGTCAGATGCCGGCGCTGGAAAAATATTTCCACTACCGCAATCTCGATGTATCCACGTTGAAGGAACTGGCGCGGCGCTGGGCGCCGGATGTGTGCAAGGGCTTCGCCAAGGAATCCGCGCACACCGCGCTGTCGGACGTACTCGATTCGATCGCGGAGTTGCGTTATTACCGCGCGAATATGGCGGCTTTGGCGCTGAATTCAGCGAACGCCTAAACGCCTAATCGAGCAACGACGTTGTGATCAGCACGTCTGCGCCCGCACTTGGCGTGATCGCGCGGGCGGGAATGTCGTCGCCGCGACGCCATGCCGTTAACGCATCGCGCTTGGCTTCGCCTTCGACCAGGAACAGCACCGCGCGCGCATTCGACAAACGCGCGGCACTGAGCGACACGCGTTCGGACGGCGATTTGGGCGCTTCGAATACGGCCAGCGTGTCGGGCGCATCCGTGGCTGCACCCCAGTCGTGGCCGGGAAACAGGCTCGCGGTGTGGCCGTCCTCGCCGAGCCCGAGCAGGACCAGATCGAACTCGCCGACGCCACGCAAGCTCTGCGCATAGGCTTGCGCGCCATCTTCCGCGCCCTGTTCTGCGGGAATGGCGCGAATGTTCTGCGACGGAATCGGCACGTGATCGAGCAGGGTGTCGCGCGCCATGCGGCTGTTGCGTTGTGGGTCGTTGGGCGGCAGACAACGTTCATCGCCGAACCAGACCTGCCATTCCGGCCAATTGGCGGGGCGCTCGCACAGCGCGTTGTACACGCCGCGCGGCGTGTTGCCGCCGGACAACACGATCCGGAATACGCCGCGCGCGGCGATCGCCGAATCCGCCGCGACACGTATGCGACGCACGGCCTCGGTCTGCAAGGTTTGCGTATCCGCGAAGCGATGCCAGCGCACGATCTGCATCGTATCGTTCCCCTTGTACGGCGCGTTCATCGCATCATTCCTTTTTCATCGCGTGGCCGCCGAACTCATTGCGCATGGCCGACAGCAATTTGTCGGAGAACGAATCGGCATCGCGCGAGCGCAGCCGCTCGATCAATGCCGCGGTGATGATCGGCGCGGGCACGTCCAGATCGATCGCCTCGGTCACCGTCCAGCGGCCTTCGCCGGAATCGGCCACGTAAGGTGCGATGTCTTTCAAATCGGGATCCTTTTTCAATGCCTCGGCGGTCAGGTCCAACAGCCAGGAACGCACTACGCTGCCGAATCGCCATATCTGCGCGACCTGTTCCAGATCGAGTTTGAATTCCTGCTTGTGGCGCAATACCGAGAAGCCTTCCGCGTAAGCCTGCATCAAACCGTATTCGATACCGTTGTGGACCATCTTGGTGAAATGGCCCGAGCCGCTCGGGCCGACCCGACCCCAGCCCTTGTCCTTGCCGGGCGCGAGCGACTCGAAAATCGGACGCAGCCGATCGACCGCGGCTTCGTCGCCGCCGACCATCATGCTGTAGCCCTCGTCGAGCCCCCACACGCCGCCGCTGGTGCCGCAATCGATATAGTGGATTTTTCGCGCCGAGAGATTCTGCGCACGTCGCATGGTGTCCTTGTAATTGGAGTTGCCGCCGTCGACCACCACATCATCGGCGTCCAGTCCCGGCGTCAGTGCATTGAGCGTCTGATCGACCACCTCGCCCGCCGGCACCATCAGCCACAGTACGCGCGGCGATTTCAATTTTTCGGTCAGTGTGCCCAGCCCATCGACAGCTTCGCCGCCCTTGTCCGTGAGTTTCCCGCGCGCATCCGCGTTGGGATCGAAGCCGACCACGCGATGGCCACCATTCATCAGGCGTTGCGCCATGAAGTTGCCCATCTTGCCCAGACCGATCATGCCCAGTTCCATGCGTGCGCTCCTTGAAGTCAAGCAAACCCGGAATCATACGCCGCGTTGGGTGAATCCGGGGGACCTCTTCTGGCGCGGGTCTGGAGGCGACGGGGTTTTCACGTCGCACAACGGCATAATGAGACCTTTGTCGCGAGCTAAGGAGTCATTCGGTCGATGCCCCGCCGGCGCCCCCCAGTGCAAACCACCGCGCCTTACACTGCGATTCTCGCCAACGACGAGTACGCGGTGATGACGACTGCGGCTGGGTCCGGCTACAGCCGTTGGCGCGATCTCGCCGTCACGCGCTGGCGTGAGGATGCGACGCGCGATCCTTGGGGGACTTACATCTATCTGCGCGACGTGCGCCGCGGCGCGGTGTGGTCGCCGACCCGGCAGCCGTTGGGCGATGTCGATCATCTCGAATCGGAATTGCACGATCACGTCGCGCGTTACGCGCGCCGAGACGGGACGTTGACCACCACGCTGGAAATCGCGATCGACCCGGATCATGCGGTCGAGGTGCGCGGGATCGGTTTGCGCAACGACGGCGATGAGACGCGCGAGATCGACGTGACTTCATATCTGGAACTGGTGCTGGGACCGCGCGATGCCGATGCCTCGCACCCGGCGTTCTCCAAGATGTTCGTGCAGACGCAATTCGTCGAGAACGGCGGCGTGCTGCTGGCGACACGCCGCAAGCGTGAGCCCGCCGATCCCGATGTGTGGGCCGCGCACGCGCTGGTGATCGAAGGAAACCGCAACGGCGAGTTGCAATACGAAACCGATCGCGCGCAATTCATCGGCCGTGACCGCACGCTGCGGAACCCGCGTGCGCTCGATAACGGGATTTCGTTGTCGGGAGGAATCGGCACCGTGCTCGACCCGATCTTCAGCCTCCGCACCCGGGTGAGCGCGGCGCAGCATTCGATGTTGCGGCTGGCATTCGTGACCACCGTGGCGGAATCGCGTCACGCCGCGCTGGCGCTGATCGAGCGTTATGGGACGGTCGAAGCATGCGCACGGGTGTTCCGGCGCGCGGCGGAGCAAGCGCCGAAATCACTGCAGAAACTCGGCAGTGATGCGCAACGCGCGCGCAGGTTTCAGCGGCTCGCCGATGCGCTGTTGTATGCCGATCCCGCATTGCGCGCGCCGCCGGCGACTTTGGCGAGAGGCGAGGGCGGGGCGCCCGTGTTGTGGGCGAAGGGCATTTCGGGCGACCTGCCGATAGCATTGCTGCGCATCGATGACAACGCGCAAACCGGCTTTGTGGAAGAAATGTTGTGCGCACAGAAATACTGGCGCGCCAAACGGCTGCCAACGGATCTGGTGATCCTCAACGATGCCGATGCCGAGCACGCCGATACGCTGCAGAAAACGCTGGAATCCGCGGTTGCAAGATCCGCCGGCAAAAAGAAATCGGACAAATCGCAGGGCGCGGTGTTCGTGCTGCGAGGTGATCAACTCGACGATTGCCTGCGCGACGGATTGCTGACAGTCGCGCGGATCGTGCTGGACGGCAAGAACGGGCCGCTCGGTCGGTTTGTGTCGCGATTACCGCCGCTGCCTCTCGCTGTTAAAAATGGCACGGCATCTCGGTGCGGCCACGCCGATAGCCGCGAATCGGAACAACCCGTTGGCAATGGTGTGTCCGCAAAGGCTCGATCACCGGAGTTCTTCAATGGTTTGGGCGGCTTCGATGACCATGGCCGCGAATACGTGACTATCCTGCCCGATGGTGTCAGCACACCGATGCCGTGGTCGCAGATCGTCGCCAATCCCGATTTTGGTTTTCTCGTCACAACCACCGGGGGTGGTTATTGCTGGTCGGCGAACAGCCAGCAGAATCAACTTACGCCTTGGTCGAACGATGCGGTGAGCGACCCGCCATGCGAAACACTTTATCTGCGCGACGAGGACGAGGGCACCCTGTGGACCGCGTGCGCCTCGCCGATTCGCATGCCCGGCGCGGAATACACCGCGCGTTTCGGGCCGGGTTATGCGAAGTTCGAAACAGCGTCATACGGCATCCAATCGGAATTGCTGCAATTCGTGCCAGTCGCGGGTTCGATCAAGATTTCGCGGCTGAAACTGCGCAACCGCGGCGGCCGCACGCGGCGGTTGTCGATCACCGCCTACGTCGAGTGGGCGCTGGGCGCAATCGGCACCAACGTCACGTCGTTCGGCGTGACCTCGATCGATGGCAAGACCGGCGCGGTGTTCGCGCGCAATGCGTGGCGCGAAGAGTTCGGCAAACGAATCGCATTCGCCGATCTGGGTGGCAAACAAACGTCCTGCACGAGCGACCGCGGCGAATTCATCGGACTGCATGGGTCGCTGGCATGCCCCGCGGCGTTGGCGGCATCCAAGTCGCTGTCGGGACGCACCGGCGCCGGGTTCGATGCCTGTGCCGCTTTGCGGACAACGCTGGAATTGCAGCCGGGCGCCTCGACCGAGATCCTCTTTCTACTCGGCGAGGAAGCCGATGCCGACAAGGCGCGCGCGCTGATCAAACATTGGCGCGCCGCCGATCTCGATGCTGCGTTGGCGCAAGTCGAAAGACAATGGGACGACGTGCTGGGTACCGTGCGAGTGAAAACGCCAGAACCCTCGATGGACCGGCTGCTCAACCGCTGTCTCTTGTATCAAGTGCTGGCGTGTCGGCTGTGGGCGCGCACCGCGTTCTATCAGGCCAGCGGCGCCTACGGATTCCGCGATCAGTTGCAGGATGTCATGGCGTTGTGCGTCGCGCGGCCGGATCTGGCGCGCGAACAAATCCTGCGGGCAGCAGGGCGGCAATTCGTCGAAGGCGATGTGCAACATTGGTGGCTACCGCCGCAGGGCAACGGTATCCGCAGCCGCGTGTCGGACGATCGTCTGTGGTTGCCGTACGTGGTCGCGCATTACCTGGAGGCCACCTGCGATGCCGGCGCGCTCGATGCATCGGTTCCGTTCCTCGGGGGCGACGCGTTGAAACCCGGGCAGGACGAATCCTTCTTCCAGCCCACCGTCGCGGACGAAGCTGGCAGTCTGTTCGAGCATTGCGCGCGCGCGATCGAAGTCAGCCTGACGCTGGGGAAGCACGGCCTGCCGTTGATGGGCACCGGCGACTGGAACGACGGCATGAATCGCGTCGGCGTGAAGGGCAAAGGCGAGAGCGTGTGGCTGGGGTGGTTCCTGTTTGCGGTGTTGAACGAGTTCGCGCCGATCGCGGACGCTCGCGGCGAGTCGCAACGCGCGGCCGCATGGCGGGAGCACGCTCGGAAGCTGCGCGAAGCCTTGAACGCACAAGCCTGGGACGGCGCGTGGTTCCGGCGCGCGTATTACGACGACGGTGCCCCGCTGGGGTCGAAGCGCGATACCGAATGCATGATTGACTCGATCGCGCAATCCTGGAGCGTGCTGAGTGGCGGCGGCGAGTCCGAAAAAACCGCATGCGCGATGCGCTCGGTCGACGAGCATCTGGTGCGTGAGAAGGACGGATTGGTCGCGTTGTTCGCCGCGCCGTTCGACAAGACGCTTCACGATCCGGGTTATATCAAGGGTTATCCGCCCGGCATTCGCGAGAACGGCGGTCAGTACACACACGGTTCGATCTGGTCGGCGATCGCGTTCGCGCAACTCGGCGATGGCGACAGAGCGTTCGAACTGTTCCGCATCTTCGACCCGCTGTCGCGTACGGCGACGCCGGACGGTGTGCAGCGTTACAAGGTCGAACCCTACGTGGTCTGCGCGGACGTCTATTCTGTCGCACCGCACGTTGGCCGAGGCGGCTGGACCTGGTATAGCGGCTCGGCGGGGTGGCTCTATCGCGCCGGTATGGAAACGCTGCTGGGCTTCCGGTTGCGCGGCGCCAGTCTGCGCCTCGACCCGTGCATCCCGAAAGCGTGGCCAGGTTTCGATATCGCGTTCCGCTACCACTCGTCGTGCTACACGATCAGGGCGGAAAATCCGCAGGGTGTGTGTCGCGGCATCGTCTCGGTCGAACTGGACGGCAGCAAGTTGAAGGACGCGAGCGTGGCGATTCCACTCGCCGACGATGGCGTGCAACATCGTATTCGTATCGTGCTTGGATAAGCCTCATTGAAAAGTGCGGTCATGGATGACCGTTTTTTGATCTTGGCGATC
>JBDTAJ010000154.1:0-9862 GCA_039924705.1 Rhodanobacteraceae bacterium | reverse complement strand
AAAAGATAATGCGCGTAGGCGTTCCAGTAACCGCCCGCGTAGCCGGCGACCACGCGCGCCGGCACGCCGGCCGCGCGCATCAGAAACACGAATGCGCCGGCGTAGTGTTCGCAAAATCCCTCGCGCGTGCCGAACAGGAAATCGTCCACGCTGTCGCGGCCCAGCGGCGGCGCTGCGAGGTTATAAACGAAGCCGCCGTCGTGGAATAAACGCAAGGCGTCGCGCACGACCGCGGCGCCACCCGATCCCGCCGTGGCGCGCCAGGTCCGCGCCAATGCGACCGCGCGCGGATCGTAACCGGGTGGCAATTGCAGCGCCGCCTCGCGCAGACCGGCATCGAGTTGCGGATCGAGCGTATAGGACGATGCGGAATCGACGTGATAGCCGATCGCCTCGTTGACCGGCTTGTCGCGGCTCAGGGTTCGATCGGCGTCGAGCGTCGCGCCGTCGGGCGCATCCAGCGGCACATCCAGCGCGAACAGCCAATGCCGGCGCGTGGGTTGCAACGTGACGTCGTAACCGATCGCCACGCCGCGCGCCTGCATCGGTTCCGGCGCGGCGCGGCGCAATCCGGCGCTGCCGCGCAACCAGGCGTGACCGTCGAAGAACCACAACACCATACCGCGAAAATATCGCGCGGACGGCGAAGGTGTTTGTCCATCGAAACCCACCCGCATCGCCACGCTGTTATCGATCAGCAGATCGCGCATGTCGCCCGGTGCCATCCGGTCGCTGACACCCGTGCGCGCGGTATCGGCGCCGGGCGCGCCCCACAGGGGCGCGGACAGCCGCGGCACGAACACGAATCCGAGCAGCGCCAAGGGCGATGCGGCGAGCAGCAGCATTGCGCCCGGCGCGAACGCGCGCGCGTAGTTCCGTCTTCCGGAACGCTCTCCGCCCGAGTCGGGTTGCAACGCGCGCAGCGTGGCCAGCGCCGGCAGCAAGGCGAGCGCGATCAGCAGCGTCAACCATAGCGACTGCGCGAACAACAGCGCGCTCATCAGCAAGAAACAACAGAAGCCTGTCGCCACTCGCGCGTCGCGCGCGTGTTCGCTCTCCAGCAATTTCAGCACCAGCAGCCCGGTGGCCAGCACACTGCCCGGTTCGCGACCGAACGGCGTGTGGTAGATCGCGAGCACCGCTGCCGGCAGCGCGATGACCAACGCGAACCGTGCGATGCCCGGCACGCGACCCCACTGCCGACGGCGTTGCAGCCAGCGGAACAACAGCAGCGCGGCCAATGCCGCGCCGAGCCAGAGCGGAATATGCGAGAGATGCGCAAGCAACACACACGCTACGCTCAAGCACAGCAGATCAAACGCGCGGCGGTCCAGCACCGAATTGGAAAGGGCGTCTCGGTTCATGGCAACAACGCCAGCGCCGCCATGCAGTGGTGATAATGTGCGTGATCGGCGCCGGGGCCGAGCGGATGCAGATCCGGCGGCACCAGCGTCCAGTTATGGCCCGCCGCGTTTGCGGCACGCACCCATCCGGCGAGGCGCGAGATCCGGGTTTCGCGATCCAGCCCGTGCAGCATGTACCAGTCGAATTTTTGCGGCGCGCTGAGCGCGGCCGTGTCGAGTTCGCGGATCAGCAACCGATCGTGACGCGCGCTGGCTTTCCACGCGACGCGTTTCAAGGCATCGCCGTGACGGTAATCGCGCAAGCCCGCATATTCCTCGTCGCCGCGCTGACGCGCATTGGCGTCGTCATCGCTTGGCGGCGGCGATCCGTCGATCGGCCGCGGATAAACCAGCACACTTTGCAGCGGCGTGATCCAGCTCCACGCCCGGAACAATCCGAACGGCAGCGTGCAGGACAAGCGCATTCGGGGCGCGGGGGTCCAGCCGCGCTGCTGTGTCGGCATGGCGACGGCCGTCTCGCCGCCGCCGCGATCGAGCGAAAACGCGACATGTTCGTCCTCGAGATCGATGCGCAGCGCGCGTCGCGTTCGTCCGGCGGAATCGAAGGTCAGATGTAGCGTCAGCGGATCGCCGGCGAAAGCGTGATCTGCGCGCAGCGAGGCCAGCGTCAAGCCGTCCAGCGCGCGAAACGCGATCAGCATGCTGTTGATCAGCGCCGCGCCCAGTAGACAGGTCAAGAGCAGCGCGGCATTGTTCTGGTAATTCAACGCGCCCAGCAGCATCAACACCAGCAACATCCCGAAACCGATACCCGACGCGGTGGGCAGCACGTAGATCCGGCGGCGATGCAGCGTTACCGGCAGCGCCTCCGATTGTCGACAGCGCGTCAGCGCGGGCAGTCGGTGTTCGGCGCGCTGCGCCAACTCATCCCACCGTGCCCGAATTTCAGCATTCATTTCAGCCGACCGGCACCTCGGCCAGCAACGCGCGCGCCAGCGCGTCGCGCGAGGTGCTGCGCGCAGGTGTCAGGCGATGCGCGGCGACCGCGACGAACACCGCCTGCAAATCTTCGGGGATCACGTACGCGCGTCCGCCGAGCAATGCCCATGCGCGCGTGGCGGCCAGCAGAGACAAACCCGCGCGCGGCGACAGCCCACTACGCACCTCCGCGTGGCGGCGGCTGGCGGCGAGCAGCGCTTGCAGGTAATCGAGCAGGGCGGGGCTGGCCAGCACAGACCGCGCGCGGGCGCGCAGCGCATCGATGTCGATGGCCGCAAGGCACGGCGACAACCGGCCAATCAATTCCAGCCGATCCTCGCCGGTGAGCAGCGCGCGCTCGGCGTCGGCGCCCGGATAATCCAGCGAGATGCGCAGCATGAAACGATCAAGTTGCGAATCCGGCAGCGGATAGGTGCCGGCCAGATCGAGCGGATTCTGCGTCGCGACCACGAAGAACGGCTGTAGCAGCGTGCGCGTTTGTCCGTCGACCGTGACCTGGCCCTCCGCCATCGCTTCCAGCAGCGCGCTCTGGGTCTTGGGCGTGGCGCGATTGATTTCGTCGGCGAGCAGCAGTTGCGCGAACACCGGACCGGGATGGAAATGGAACGCGCCGGTCTCGCGCTCATATACGCTTACGCCGATGATGTCGGAAGGCAACAGATCAGAGGTGAATTGGATGCGCTGGAAAGCTAGATCCAGCGTCACCGCCAGCGCGTGCGCCAGCGTGGTCTTGCCCACGCCCGGCACATCCTCGATCAAGAGATGTCCGCCCGCGATCAGGCAGGCGAGGGCCAGCCGGACTTGACGTTGTTTGCCGAGCAACACGCCGTTGATTTGCGCCAGCGCGGCGTTCAGGCGCTGCCGCAAGGCCGGTTCGAGCGGCAAGCCGCTGGTGGCTTCGGATTCGGATTTCGGCGTGTCCATCGGGGTCGCAGTCGACGTCGCAGGTGGCCAGTGTACGTGCGGAACAGCCTTATGGCAGCGACAGGCCGCACTCGCGCAGGAGCCGAGCCAGCGCGATCAGCGGCAGCCCGATCAACGCCGTGGGGTCTTCGCTTGCGATGTGTTCGAACAGCGCGATGCCCAGACCCTCTGCCTTGAAACCGCCGGCGCAGTCGAGGGGTTGCTCGCGCTTCACATAGCGCGCGATTTCTTCGCCCGACAGGGTGCGGAATACGACGCGGGTTAGATCGATTGCGTGGGCCCGATGGTCCGTGCTTCGCGCGTCGATCACGCATAGCGCGGTGTGGAAGCGCACCGCGCGACCGCTGCACACCGCCAGTTGCGAACGCGCGTTGGCGGGCGTGCCGGGTTTGTCGAGCACGCGATCGTCGATCTCGGCGACTTGATCCGAACCGATCACGATTGCATTGTCGAGGCCCATAGCCACCGCGCGCGCCTTGGCTTCGGCCAGCCGCGCCGCACGTGCGTCGCACGCTTCTTCCGGGATTGCCGATTCGTCGACGCCCGGTGCGATCTGCTCGAAATCCTCCACCAGGCGGCGCAGCAATTGCGCGCGGTATGGCGAGGTCGAGGCAAGCACGATCCGGGGTTTGGCGCTCATCATCGCTGGGCGATGTCCTCGATGCGTTCGCGCACCGCGGCATCGAGCGCATGCTGCGCGGAAGCAAGCGCATCGAGCTGTTGAGACAGCGACTCACGCGCCTTGCCGATCGCGAACACCGCTGCGTCCAGTTCGCGCTGATTGGCGTCATCGGCGCTGTCGCGCAACCACAAGCGATGCGCCAACAACTCGCGTAGCGCGGCGTCTATCGCGGCATGCGCATCGGTTTCCCCGGCGGCGGGCAGTTCCGGGGCCACCGTCATCGCCGCGTGCGCGCGCTCCAGCCGCGCCCGGCATTCCTTGAGATCGTGCTCCAGCCCATCGGCGCCGCGGTGCAGGCTGCGCAATGCGCGGCGGCGGCGAGCCTGGCGATGCATCAGAAACACGATCGCGACGACTGCGGCGATCGCGAATGTCGCGACTACCGCGGACAACACCACGTTTACGACAGGCGATTCGGGAGGCACGCGGCGGGTTTCCGGACGATCTTGGCAGACCCGGAATAGTCTGCACGATCCGGGCCAGCGATGGTGCAATGGCGTCTCAGATGCCCGTCGCAGTTGACTTTGCTCGGCGCGAAACCTATTATTTCTCACTTATGTCCGCGTTGCCCTCGCGTGTGGACGCCGAGCGCATGGTCGCGGCGCGGCGGGTCTTCCACGGTAGCCTGCCGGTGGCCTCGATGCCGAGGTTGGCGGCGGCGCTTGCGGACGATCGCGGCGAGGTCGAGTACGAGTTGCAATTTGGCATAGACGCGCTCGACACGCCGTGCGTCAAGATGCATGCGAAAGCCGTGCTGATATTGCAATGCCAGCGCAGTTTGCAGACCTTCGAATGGCCGGTCGAGATCGAACAGCGATTGGGCTTGATCGCCGACGAATGCGACGAAGCCGGTTTGCCGCCCGGTGTCGAGCCGCTGCTGCTGGACGATGGCACGCTTGATCCGGCGGGGGCGATCGAGGACGAGTTGCTGCTGTCGTTGCCATCGTTTCCGGTCAAACCCGGGAATGAAATGGAAGCGCTGCATTGGGAACGCGGAAATCACGCTGTCCCGGTGGAAAATGCGGAAACTGAAACCCATCCGTTCGCCATCCTTCGCGAACTGAAACAACACTGATTATTCAAAGGAAGAGTTATGGCCGTCGCCAAGAGTCGCAAATCCCCATCACGCCGCGGCATGCGCCGTTCGCATGATGCTCTGCCAAAGGTACAACTCGCCACCGATCCGACCAGCGGCGAAGTGCACCGTCGCCATCACGTCACCAAGGACGGCTATTACCGCGGCCGCAAGGTGATCGAGAATGCCGCCGCCGTCGCCGACGAGGACTGAGCAAAGCATATGAGGAAACAGAAGCGGCGCTTTAGCGCCGCTT
Organism: Rhodanobacteraceae bacterium; assembly: GCA_039924705.1. GTDB lineage: Bacteria > Pseudomonadota > Gammaproteobacteria > Xanthomonadales > Rhodanobacteraceae > 66-474. The sequence goes on along the minus strand of JBDTAJ010000154.1, from coordinate 4,562 downwards.
TGCGTTTGCACCCGTGCTCGCACGAAACCACGGCGCGAGTCCGCTATGCTCGCTCGTTGCGGGCCGCGATTCCCCGCGTGCTTCGTGGCCGATCATTATTCTCCGTTGAAGGACCCGCGTCTTGACCTTCTCCCGCATTCTCGCCACCGGCAGCGCGTTGCCCGATCGCGTGGTCACCAACGTCGATCTGGAAAAACAGGTCGACACCAGCGATGAATGGATCTTCACCCGCACCGGCATCCGCGAGCGGCGCGTGGCCGCCGACGGCGAGACCACCGGCGATCTGGCCTTGCGCGCCGCGCAACAGGCGCTGGACGATGCGGACGTCAAGGCCAATGAACTCGATCTGATCGTGCTCGGCACCACCACGCCGGATCTGATTTTTCCGGCCACCGCTTGCCTTGTCCAGGATCGTTTGGGCGCCAACGGCTGCGCCGCGTTCGACGTCAACGCCGCGTGCTCGGGTTTCGTGTACGCGCTCGGCATCGCCGACAAGTTCGTGCGCTGCGGGCAGGTGAAGAAAGCGCTGGTGATCGGCGCCGAAACGCTGACCCGCATGGTCGACTGGAGCGAGCGCGAAACCTGCGTATTGTTCGGCGACGGCGCGGGTGCTGTGGTGCTGGAGGCGTCCCATGAGCCCGGCATCTTGGCGACGTGCCTGCACGCCGACGGCGGCTACAAGCATCTGTTGTACAACCCGGTTGGCGTGTCGGTGGGTTTCAAAGACGAACCCAATCACGGCGTGCGCATCTGCATGAGCGGCCGCGAGGTGTTCAAGGTCGCGGTCAAGACGCTGGATTCGCTGGTCGAGCAGACCCTGCGCGAAGCCAATATGCATGCCGACGAAATCGACTGGCTGATTCCGCATCAGGCCAACCTGCGCATCATCGAGGCGACCGCCAAGCGGCTCGGCATGTCAATGGAGCAGGTGATCGTCACCGTGGACAAGCACGCAAACACCTCGTCGGGTTCGGTGCCGCTGGCGCTGGATACTGCGGTGCGCTCGGGCAAGGTCAAGCGCGGTCAGAACCTGTTGCTGGAGGCTTTTGGCGGCGGTTTTACCTGGGCTTCGGCGATGGTGCGGTACTGAGCGGCGGTTTGAAAAAAAACGCTGCGCCCGGCCTGATTCAATGCAGTATGTCGTGCGAAGTCATTTTTGCGCGCGCCTTGTAATCCGTTATGAGTGACGCCAACCCAGCCCCCAATCTTGCCTTCGTCTTTCCCGGCCAAGGCTCGCAAACCGTCGGTATGCTGGCGGACCTTGCCGCGGCGCATCCGGAAGTGCGCGCGTGTTTCGACGAGGCATCGCTTGGCGCGGGTGTTGATCTTTGGGCGCTGGCGAAAAACGGTCCCGAGGAAGAACTCAACCGCACCCAGAACACGCAACCCGCGTTGCTCGCGGCCAGCGTCGCGGTGTGGCGGGTGTGGCTGAAAATCAACGGGCCGATGCCAGCGCAACTGGCCGGTCACAGCTTGGGGGAATATTCCGCGTTGGTGTGCGCCGGTGCGTTGTCGTTACATGACGCGGCGGCATTGGTCGCCGAACGCGGACGGCTGATGCAGGAGGCGGTGCCGGCGGGTGTCGGCGCGATGGCCGCGATCCTGGGCGGCGATGACGCGCGGATCGCGCAAGTTTGCGATGAGGTCGCCAATGGCGAAGTGCTCGCGCCGGCCAACTTCAATTCGCCCGGCCAACTCGTGATCGCGGGCCACGCCGCCGCTGTCGATCGCGCGATCGCGCGGTTGTCGGAACTCGGTGTGCGCAAGGCGATCAAACTGCCGGTATCGGTGCCATCGCACACGATCCTGATGCGCGAAGCCGCGCACAAACTCGGCGAGCGCATGGCGCAACTGTCATGGAGCGTGCCGACGATACCGGTGGTGCAGAACGCGGATGCGCGCGCGCATGTCAGCGTCGAATACATCCGCGCAGCGTTGGAGCGGCAGTTGTACATGCCGGTGCGCTGGACCGAATGCGTGCAGCGCCTCGCCACCAACGGCGCGACCAGGTTGTATGAGTGCGGTCCGGGCAAAGTGCTGACAGGGCTCGCCAAGCGCATCGACAAATTGCTGGACTTCCGCGCGCTGGGCACGGAAACGGAACTTCAAACCGCGCTGCAGGAATGCCGCGGCTGAGCTTTCCGCACCAGCAATCATTTTCCTGATTTCGATTCAAGGCACTTGACGCGCGTTTTGAGTGATGTAATATTCAACCGTAAGGTTGAATTAGATGCCGCCATGTCCAGTCTCGACCTCGCCTTCGCAGCACTCGCCGACCCCACCCGGCGGCGCATCGTCGCGCGGCTGACCCGCGGCGAGACACGCGTCACCGATCTCGCGCAGCCGTTCGACATGTCGTTGAACGCGGTATCCAAACATTTGAAGGTGCTGGAACGCGCCGGGCTGGTGCGGCGCAAGCGAGCGGGGCGCGAGCATTATCTGAAGTTGCGTGCGGCGCCGCTGCGCGAGATCGTACGCTGGGCTTCGCAGTACGAACGCTTCTGGAACCAGCGATTGGATGCATTGAGCGATTTTCTTAAAGAATTCCCGGACTAATGCGCGATGCAAGATGCGCCGCGCACGGATCAAACACTCGTTGTTTGATCCGGCGTAGCCAAGTCTGGACAGGTGCCGGACTTGGCGTGCTCTGATGAGTCGTGGATAGACGAGTTCAGAGCTTGAGCAAACAGGAGAACGACGATGGCAAACCGTAATCCGAGTGCGATGGGCAAGTTCAAAATCGAGGTACCGCGGACCTACGACGCCGCGCCGGAGCGCGTGTTCCGCGCATGGACCGATCCGGCCAGCGTCAAGGTCTGGCTCGCGGGGGCGAAGACGCGACGATCGATCCTCGCCCGGGCGGGCTGTTCTACCTAGGAATGATGCGTGAGGGGAGCATCCGTCCGCACTACGGCCGCTACCTGCGCGTGGAAAGTCCGCGCCTGCTCGAATTCACCTGGGTCAGCGAGCACACGCGCGGCAAGGAATCGGTGGTCACCATCGAATTGACGCCGCTCGGCAAGCAAACCGAATTGCGCCTAACCCACGAAGGATTGCCGGACGAGGAAATGGCGCACGCGCACCGAGGCGGCTGGACGTATTTCCTCGACGCGCTGGTCGCGCATCTGGCTTGAACAGGAGACGAACGATGTGTCCCATCTGCATAAGCGCCGCGTCAATTGCCGTGGCAGGCACGGCTCTGCCGGCGGACTGGTGGCGGTGGTCGCGACCAAGTTTCGCGCCAAACCGCACTCAGATCCGAACCCCAATTCCAAGCGCGTTGTGCCAAAGATCGGCTTACAGCCGAAAATCGCGGAGGTGGCAAATGAAAAATGAGGGCAACCAAAACGTACAGAATCATCCGCTCGTCTCGCGCGAAGAATGGCTGGCAGCGCGGCTCAAGCTGCTCGATGCGGAGAAGGAGCTGACGCGCCGCTGCGACGAACTGGCGCGGCGACGCCAGGAGCTGCCGTGGGTCCGGATCGACAAGACGTACCGATTCGAGACCGATCAAGGCAGCGCTTCGCTGGCGGACCTCTTCGGTGGGCGCTCACAGCTCCTCGTCTACCACTTCATGTTCGGACCCGACTACACGACGGGGTGTCCGTCCTGCTCGGCGATCGCGGACGGCTTCAACGGGTTCGTCGTCCACCTGGCCAACCACGACGTCGCGTTTTCGGCGGTTTCGCGGGCGCCGCTCGCGAAACTCCAAGCGTACAAGCGGCGGATGGGCTGGACCTTTCCGTGGATGTCCTCGTTCGGTAGCGACTTCAACTTCGAGTTCAGCGTGGGCATCACCGATGAGCAGCAGCGCGAGGGCGGCGCTGAATACAATTACCGCCACGATCCCGCGGCCAGGGCCGAGGTCGAAGGAAAGCAGACGGCGGAATGGAGTTCGGTCTACGGCGGCGAGAGCCCGGTTACCCAGTTCGCGAGGATGTGCGGGACCGATCCGGCCACCTATCTGCGCGAGCGGCCGGGCATGAGCGCGTTCGTGCTCGAGGACGGCGTGGTCTGCCACACCTACTCCACTTATGCGCGCGGACTGGATGGCCTGTGGGGCATGTACCAGTGGCTCGACCGTGCGCCATTCGGACGCAACGAAACGGGCGTGTGGTGGCGGCGCCACGACGAATACTCAAGGGATGCCACGGATTGCTGCCATGCCTGAGATGCATCGCGAACCCGTTTCCGTGTAAGGTTCGCGCCTCGCTTTTTTAAACAGTGCAGGCAGGGATGCCTGCTTTTCGATCTTGGCAATCAGGGATGATTGCAAGAAAACGAGAAGTGCAGACATGGACGTCTGCTTTTTGATCCTCGCAATCAGGGACGATTGCAAAAGTGGGACGAGGGCGATGGACAAGACACTGCAAAGCGAGATCGCTTTGGTCACCGGCGCCACGCGCGGCATCGGCGCGGCGATCGCGGACGAATTGGCCACGCGGGGTGCCACGGTGATCGGCACGGCAACCAGCGATGCGGGCGCCGCCGCGATTACACACCGGCTGCAACAACACAACGGCGAAGGACGGGTATTGAATGTCACCGACACCGCCGCGGTC
>JBDTAJ010000153.1:0-8171 GCA_039924705.1 Rhodanobacteraceae bacterium | reverse complement strand
GCAGTGACCACGCGAGCGACCGGGGCGGAATTCGAACAACGCGCGTTGACGCACTTGCAACAGGCCGGGCTGTGCTTGATCACGCGCAATTTCAACACGCGTTTCGGCGAGATCGATCTGGTGATGCGCGACAGCGATGCTTTGGTGTTCGTCGAGGTGCGCCATCGCCGCGATCGGAGTTTCGGCGGCGGCGCCGCGTCGGTCGGCACGGCCAAACGCGGACGTCTGCAGCGGGCCGCACAACTGCTTCTGCAGGCGCATCCGCTGTTGGCGGCGGCGCCTTGCCGCTTCGATGTGATAGCGTTCGATGGCGCACCCGCCGCGGCGCATTGCGAGTGGCATCGCGCGGCATTCGAAGCGTCGTGAGGTCGACCGTCATGCGTCCATCATTTTCATTGCCGTTCGTTTTCGTCGCGCTCGCGGTGCTGTCCGCGTGCAGCACCTTCACCGACCGCCGGGGTTTCAACCGGGCGGTCAACGACCGCAACGTGCAACTCACCGCGCAACGCACACTGGACGATGACACCACGCTGTCGGGCAAGGTGCGCATCGGCACGGCGGTGTATGACGGCGTACTGCTGCTGATCGGCGAAGCGCCGAACGAGGAGCTGAAGCAACGCGCGCAGGACGACGTGACGGGCTTCGAGGCGGTGCGCCGGGTCGAAAACCAGATCGACGTGCGGCCGATTCCGCCGTTCGCCGAACGCGCCGCGGACGCCGCGCTGACCGCGCGCGCCAAGGCCGCGCTGCTCAACCTCACCAGCCTGCCGGGCTTCGATCCCGGCCGCGTCAAGATCAGCAGCGCGCACGGCAATGTTTATCTGCTGGGGCTGGTCAGTCACCGCGAAGCCGATGCCGTGGTCGACGTGGTGCGACACGTCGCTGGCGTGCAACAAGTCGTCAAGGTGTTCGAGTACATGGATTGAAGTGGTGAGCGGTGAGAGGTGAGAGGTGAGCGGAAACAGCGTAAGCTTTTCGGATGACCGTATCCGCCGCGCTGACCGAAGCCCTGCGTGGGATCTTTCCCGCCGACGCACTGGCGCTGGACGAGGCCACCCGTGCGGCGTATGCCTACGACAATTCGCGGCGCGCGGCGATGCCCGATGTGGTGGTATTTCCGACCGCGCACGAGCAAGTCGTCGCGTTAGTCGCGGCCTGCCGCGCGCATCGCACGCCGCTGACCGCGCGTGGCCGCGGCACCAACACCACCGGCGCGACCGTGCCGGAGGCCGGCGGCATCGTCGCCAGTTTCGAGCGGATGAACCGCATTCTGCGCATCGAACCGGGCGATCGTCTGGCGATCGTCGAGCCGGGTGTGCTCAACGCCGATCTGCAGCGCGCGCTCGCCGCGCACGGTTTGTTCTGGCCGCCCGATCCCACTTCCGCGCCCTATTGCACGATCGGCGGCAATCTCGCCTGCAACGCCGGCGGCCCGCGCGCGGTGAAATACGGCGCCACCCGCGAAAACGTGCTGGGCCTGCGCGGCGTCGCCGGCAACGGCGCGGCGTTCGCGAGCGGCACGCACACCACCAAAGGCGCAACCGGTTACGACCTGACGCGCCTGATCGTGGGTTCCGAAGGTACGCTTGCGTTGATCACCGAGGCAACTTTGAAGCTGACGCCGAAACCTTCGGCGATCCGCACGCTGCGCGCGGCGTATGCGGATGTCGCCGCCGCCGCCGCCGCGGTGGCGCGGATCATGGCGCAATCAGTCACGCCCTGCGCGCTGGAACTCATGGATGGCAGCGCGTTGAAACTCGCGCGCGATCACGGCGGCAACGCACCGGACAACGCCGGCGCGCTGCTGTTGATCGAAGTCGATGGCGAGCCAGACACGCTCCCCACCGCGCAAGTGGCGATCGAACGCGCCGCGCGCGGCGATGGCATGATCGAACTGCGCATCGCCGCAGACGCCGGTGAAGCGGCTGCATTATGGAGCGCGCGAAAGGCATTGTCGCCCGCGCTGCGCACGCTGTCGCCGCACAAGATCAACGAGGACGTGGTGGTGCCGGTTTCACGCGTGCCGCAACTCATCGAGCGCCTGCAAGCACTCGCTGTCGAGTACGCGCTGCCGATCGTCAGTTTCGGCCACGCCGGCAACGGCAATCTGCATGTGAATTTGCTGCCGCGCGATGACGCCGAATGCGAACGCGCCCGTATCTGTCTCGCCGAGGTTTTCAAAACGGTGATCGCGCTGGACGGCACGCTGTCCGGCGAGCACGGCATCGGTACCGCCAAACGCGATTTCATGACACAAGCGATCGATGCGGCGACGCTGGAACTGATGCGCGGCGTCAAGGGCGTGTTCGATCCGGACGGCATCCTCAATCCTGGCAAGCTGTTGCCGGATGCGTGAATCGGCGTTCGAAAGATTGCTCGCCGATATCCGCGCCTGCCATCTTTGCGCGGCGCACTTGCCGCATGGTGTGCGTCCGGTACTTCAGGCGCATCCCGACGCGCGACTGCTGATCACTAGTCAGGCGCCGGGACGGCGCGTGCACATAAGCGGCATTCCGTTCGACGACAGGAGTGGCGATCGTTTGCGCGATTGGCTCGGTATTGACCGTGCAACGTTTTACGACGCACGACGCGTGGCGATCGTGCCGATGGCGCTCTGCTATCCGGGCAAGGGCGCATCGGGCGATCTGCCGCCGCGCCGCGAATGCGCGCCGCTATGGCATCCGTTATTGCTGCCGCGTTTGCGAAAAATAGAATTGACGCTGGCGATCGGTGGCTATGCGATCAACGCGCTGTTGCGTGAACGCCGTCGCGCGACATTGACCGACACCGTGCGCGCATGGCAAGAATACTTGGACACCGGCATCGTGCCATTGCCGCATCCGAGCGCGCGTAATACGGCATGGTTCAAGTTCAATCCGTGGTTCGAGGCGGAAGCGGTGCCGGCTTTGCGCAATCGCGTGCGTGAACTGTTGGCGCAAGACTGAGCCGATCGCGTCGCAATCACACCGTCACATGAGCGTATCGGAACGCGAATGCCGCGAGTTGCAACACGATCAGCGCATACACGCCCGCCAACGCGTCGTCCAGCATCACGCCCAGACCGCCGTACACGCGCCGATCCGCCACGCGCACCGGCCACGGTTTCCAGATGTCGAACAGCCGGAACAATATGAACCCAGCCAGCATCCACGGCCAGTCGGCCGGCGCGGCGCACAGCGCGAGCCATTGGCCGACGAATTCGTCCCACACCAGCGCGCGATGATCGTCCACGTCAAGGCGTTTGCCTGCCACGTCGCAGGCCCACACGCCGATCGCGAACGCGACGATCAACACGATGACATACCAGACGATCGGCAACCCGCGCAGCAAAAACCACCACGGCAGCAGCGCGACCAGCGAGCCGAACGTACCCGGCGCTTTCGGAAACAGTCCCGCGCCGAAACCGGTCGCGATCCAGCCGTCCGGGTGCGTCAGCAACGCGCGACGTTGTGCGGTGGTCAACGATGTCTTCATGCGCCGAAATGTTGCCAGCCACGGCGCGGCGTATCGATCGTATTGCCATGCGCATCGTGCACCCGCACGCCCGGTTGTGCGACGATGCGGCCGATCCGCGTCGCGCCGTATCCGAGCCGCGCGAAATCCGCGGCGATGCGATCGGCGCGATCGACGGACGCTGTGAAGCACAACTCGTAATCATCGCCGCCGCTCAAGGCGAAGTCGCGGCGCTCAGCGGGCTCGAACAATTCCAGTAACGCGGAGGACATCGGCAATGCATCGACATCGATTTCGGCGCCGACGCCGCTGGCCTCGCAAACATGCGCGAGATCGGCCACCAGTCCGTCCGACACGTCGATGCAGGCGCCGGCGACATCGCGCAGCGCCAAACCCGCCGCGATGCGCGGCTGCGGACGATTCAAGCGAGCGATCAATTCCTCGCGAGTGGTGGACGGCGCGGACAGGAGCGTATTCGCGCGCGGATCGTTGCGATCGAGGCAGCGCAGCGCGGCGGCCGCGTCGCCCAGCGTGCCGGTGACGAATACCGCGTCGCCGACCTTCGCGTCGGCGCGCAGCAGCGCGCGGCCTTCCGGCACGAAGCCGAGTACGCTGACGGTGACTGTCAACGATCCCCACGTGGTGTCGCCGCCAACCAAGGCCAGGTTGAACTGCCGCGCGAGTTGCGCGAATCCGTCGGCGAAGTGTTCGACGAAGCGCGCATCCGCTTGCGGCAACGTCAACGCCAGTAACGCCCATGCGGGCGTCGCGCCCATCGCGGCCAGGTCGGACAGGTTCACCGCGAGGGATTTCCAACCGAGATCATCCGGCGCAGTACCCACCGAGAAATGCACGCCCTCGGCCAGCGTATCGATGCAGACGACCAGTTGTTGACCGGGCGGCGGTGTGAGCAAGGCCGCGTCGTCGCCGATGCCCAGCGCAACATCGCCACGCGATAGCGCGGTATGCGCGCGAATCAAATCAATCAAATCAAACTCGCCCATGGACAATGCTCACAAGCGAACAAGCTGGCAGCAGTCAAAACGAACCCGCACGGCACCTTCGCCCCTCGCCCGCTTGCGGGAGAGGGGAACGGGGTGAGGGTGAATTTCCTCAACGTTCACCCGCCCGATATTCGACCTCGCGCCATTGCGCGGCCAGTTTGTCCAGCACGCCGTTGACATAGGTGTGGCCCTGATCGGCGCCGAAACGCTTGACCAGTTCGATTGCCTCGTTGAGCACTACGCGGTACGGCACGTCGGGCCGATATTTGAATTCGTATGCGGCGAGACGCAAGGTCGCGCGTTCGATCGGATCGACCTGTTCGATGCCGCGGTCGAGCAGCGGGGCCAACCCCGCGTCCAGCTCCGCGCGATGACGCTCGACGCCGCGCAGCAGATCCTCGAAGTACTCGAGATCGGCAATCTGCATGTCCTGCTCGTGGCGGAACTGCTCGATGATCGACGGCATCGCGTCACCGCTGAGTTGCCATGCGTAAACCGCCTGCAGCCCACGCCGCCGCGCGCGTGAACGCGCGGCCAGATCGATGCCGGCGGGTCGGGCATGGCCGCTCATGTGCGCTCCGTCATCGCGGCCATCTCGATCGCCACCCGCGCGACCTCTTCACCCTTGTTGCCACGCGCGCCGCCCGCGCGCGCCCACGCATCAGCCTCGTGTTCCACCGCCAGCACGCCATTGCACACCGGCACGCCATGATCCAGCGCGACTCGCATTAATCCTTGCGCGCAATTGTCGGCAATGTGTTCGTAGTGGCGCGTATCGCCGCGCACCACGCAGCCGAGCGCGACGATTGCGGCGTAGCGTTTCTCGCAGGCGAGTCGCGACGCCATCAGCGGGATTTCCCACGCACCCGGTACCCGGAACACATCCACCGTATTTTCGCCGACATCGTTCGCCGCGAACGCGCGCCGGGCGCCGTCGAGCAGTGCATCGACGACGCCTGCGTTCCAGCGGCTGGCGACGATTGCGTAGCGCGCATTCGCTGGCGAACGCAGTGATGCGCGATCGACGTTGGCGGTTTGCTCGGACATGCTTGCGAATCGTGTAAGGGGCGGCAAAGCGTAACAGCGCAACGTACCGCGGCAGCGATGTCGTCAATTTTCCTCGACGTATTCCACCACTTCCAATCCGAATCCGGACAATCCGACCAGTTTGCGCGGCGTACCGAGCACGCGCAAACGGCGCGCACCGAGATCGGCGAGGATTTGCGCGCCGAGGCCGAGCTGGCGCCATTCGCGCTGCACGGCATCGGATTTCGACGGGGCGACGACATTTACCGATGCCGGCGTTTGCGTCAAGCGGCCCAGCAAAGCGCCGGCATCCTCGTCGGCGGCCAGCACCACCACTACGCCACGATCCTCCGCGGCGATCCGGCGCAACGCCGCGGTCATGGTCTGACCCAGATCATCGCGTTGCAGATGCAAAACGTCCGACAGCGTGTTGCGCACATGCACGCGCGTCAGCACCGGCGCACCGTCGTCGACACGTCCGCGCACCAGCGCGAAATGTAGTTCGTGCCGGAGTTTGTCGCGCCACGCGATCAGACGGAACGCGCCGAATTCCGTCTTAACTTGTGCTTCGTGCACGCGCTCGATGGTCTTCTCAGTTTGCAGGCGATGGCGGATCAGTTCGGCGATGCTGCCGATTTTCAAACCGTGTTTTTTCGCGAACATCTCGAGTTCCGGACGCCGCGCCATCGACCCGTCCTCGTGCAGCACTTCGACCAGCACGCCGGCCGGCTCGCTGCCGGCGAGCGCAGCCAGATCGCACGCCGCTTCGGTGTGGCCCGCGCGCGACAGCACGCCGCCCGGCTGCGCCATCAGCGGGAACACGTGGCCCGGTTGGGTGAGATCAGAGGGCTTGGCATCGGACGCGACCGCGCATTGGATCGTGCGCGCGCGATCGTGCGCCGAGATACCGGTGGTGACGCCGTGGGCGGCCTCGATCGAGGCGGTGAAGTTGGTGTGCAACGGCGAGGTGTTGTCACGCACCATTGGTTGCAGTCCGAGTTGGCGGCAACGCGCTTCCGTCAATGCCAGGCAAATCAACCCGCGCGCTTCGCGCGCCATGAAATTGACGTCCTGTGCACGCACCTTCTCCGCGATCATGATGAGATCGCCCTCGTTCTCGCGATCCTCATCGTCGAGGATCACCACCATGCACCCGGCGCGCAGTTCATCGAGGAGATCGGGGATGGGGTCGAAGGGCATGGGATCAGTGCGCGTATTCCGCCAGCAACCGCTGGGCGTAACGCGCCATCATATCGACTTCCAGGTTCACCACATCGCTGGCTTTGCGCGAGCCAAACGTCGTGGCGTCGATCGTGTGCGGAATCAGGTTCACGGAGAAACGCGCGTTTTCGATGTCGTTGACCGTCAGGCTGACGCCATCCACGCAGATCGAGCCCTTGGCGGCGATGTAGCGCGCAAGAGCAGGCGGCGCCTCGATTGTCCAGCGATGCGAACGCGCATCGGGTTCGATCGAGGCGATCTTTCCGACGCCATCGACGTGGCCCGAAACCAGGTGCCCGCCGAGCCGACCCGACAACCGCAGCGCCTTTTCCAGATTGACAGCATCACCGTCATATAAGGAACCCAGCGTGGTCAACGACAGGGTTTCGTTGGAGACATCGGCGGCGAATGTCGCGTGATTGTGTTCGACTACCGTCAAACAGACGCCGGACACGGCAATGCTGTCGCCGATCGCGACATCATCGAGTTCGATCTGCTGCGCATCGATCACAAGACGTAGATCGCCGCCATGCGATTCGATGCGCACGATGCGGCCAATGCTTTGAATGATGCCGGTGAACATCAGCCATTCTCCGCATCTGGCCGCATCAACAGCCGCCAATCTTCGCCGACTTGGCGCTGATCGATCACACGTAATTTCCAGCGTGCTTGCACATCAGTCAGCGACGGCAGATTCAACAACGGCCGCGCCGTGTCACCCAGCAAGACCGGCGCGACGTACAGCAACAGTTCGTCGACCGACCCTTGCGCGAACAGCGCGCCACACAAGGCCGGTCCGGCTTCGACCTGCAATTCGTTGACGTCACGTTGCGCCAGCACCGCCATCACGGCGTCAAGATCGAGCCTGCCGCAATCGTCCACGGCAACGGCGACGAGTTCGGTTCTCGCATAACGATCGTCGCACGGTTTTGCATCCCGCGCATGCAGGACCAGCGTCGACGCGTCGCCGTCGAGCAGGTGCGCGCCCTGTTGCAAGGCGTCGAGGCGGGCGTCGAGCACCACACGCAATGGTGAAAAGGGGTCAGAGTCATTTTTCGGTGGGCCGTTGCAGCTAATCGAATCCTGCGGAGAAAAATGACTCTGACCCCTTTTCCGCATTGTCAACCGCGGATTGTCCGTGCGCGCGGTGCCAGCCCCCGTCAGGATCGCTGAACTGCGTGCGCGCCAGCGCTGCACGTCGGCGCGCGCGGCCTCGCCCGTGATCCATTTCGATGCGCTGTTGGCCAACGCGGTGCGTCCGTCCAGACTCATTGCCAGTTTCACCCGCACCCAAGGACGGTCGCGTTCCATGCGCGAGAAAAAACCGCGATTGAGTTCACGCGCTTGCTCGCCTATCAATCCCTTCTCGACAACGATGCCCGCCGCACGAAGTTTCGCGAAACCGCCGCCGGCGGTTTTCGGATTGGAATCTCCGCAACTTGCGACTACGCGTGCGACGCCGGCTTC
>JBDTAJ010000152.1:0-4163 GCA_039924705.1 Rhodanobacteraceae bacterium | reverse complement strand
TCTTCTGTGGGCCGCATAGGTATAGCGCCAGTTTCCAAAACTCGAAAAGAACAGAATCAGGACACCGCACCAGAGCAGCCATCCCCAACCGAAGTAGTCATTCCAAAAGAACTGTTGCATTTCAATCACTCAGTGTGTAGCCGACGTAGGCGTGAATTTCGATTCACCGAATCCCGCTTTTTCTATCGCCCCGCCCGCTTATTCCCCCAATACTTCCGTTTGTGTCGCACTTCCTTGGGTATTCCAATCAATGTACGCTTGGCCGTGATACGCCGACGTGAAGGCGGGATCCCGATGAGTAAATCCGTGTGGTCCCGACGCCAGTCGTGCGAGGCGAAGATAGTTCAGTGAGGCGACCTTGCGCCGTCAAGATAACTTCGCGTTCACTTTCAGCTAACTGACTGGCATCTGCCAGCGCAGCCGTGTGGCGTTGCCGTTGCCGTTGTCGCGGCATCGCGCTGAATCCGCCGGATCTCTCCGATCACGGTGTCGAGTGCCGTCGCCATCGCTTCGTGCATCAGCGCGGGTTCGTGGCCCTCGATGAAAAACGGCGCCCAGCCATAACCTCGCAACAACTGTTGCAGGTCCTCGCGACCGATGCGCGCGAGCACAGTCGGATTGGAAATCTTGTAGCCGTCGAGATGCAGGATCGGCAGCACGGCGCCGTCGGCGACCGGATCGAGAAACTTGTTCGAATGCCACGAGGTGGCCAGCGGTCCAGTTCCGCCTCGCCGTCGCCCACCACGCAGGCGCCGATCAGATCGAGATTGGCGAATACCGCTCCGAACGAATGGCTGAGCGGGTAGCCGAGCTCGCCGCCTTCGTAGATCGAGCCCTGACACTCCGGCGGGGCGCGGCTGGGATGCCTCCGCCGCTGACCTGGCTTGATTAGGCGAATGCTCAATCCACTTGGTGATAGCGCATCATCAGCGCTTGGACGATGAGTACGCGAGTGGAGTCGTCCACTTTATCGGGGGTACAAACCGGGGTACTTGCAGAGCGGTCGCCATCATACACTCAGAGAAAACAATGTATTGCGGATATTTTTCGAGTCCCACCTCCGCACCAATTTGACCGCACGCATCGCCCGGCTCGCGCCGGGCGAAATCGTTTTGCGAACCATCAACGAGAGCCGGAGAACGACCCTCACTGACCCGTGGTGGGCGGTTGCGCGGCGCACTGCATGAATTCCGCTTGCGTCAGTTTGCCGTCGCCGTTGGTATCGCAACCCGGAAAGCGTTGTCCGGAATCGCCGTTGACCATGAACTCGTCACGCGACATGACGCCATCATGGTTGACATCGAGATTCGTGAACACCCGCGCCGCATCGTCTTGGCTCATCCCGTAGCCCAAGCCATTGCCGGAATTGCTCGGCTTGCTGGCCTGTTCGTCAGCTGGCGCCATCGTCGAGGTCGTGTTCTGGCCCATGGTCCCACTCTGGGTTTTGCTCGACATCATGCTGCATCCCGCCAACGCGGTGAACGCGATGGTGTCGAACATCATCGTGTATCTCATGGTTTGTCCCTTTATGAAGGCACCATACCTTCTTCATTCTTATCGCCACGCGGCTCGAATAGCGCGCACTCATGTCATTGTGCTCGGCTGTTGTGAATTTCTCGAAAAGAACATCTGTCGCCTCGGCCGCGTTGGCTCATCCTCACAACTCCCTCACCACCCGGAACCCCACCCTCCCGCTGCGCGCGTCGGCGGGCGCGGACTGGCGGAATGCCGAGCGATCCTGATCCGGCGCGCTGCCCCACGAGCCGCCGCGGATCACGCGCTGCGCGCAACCCGGATTAACCCACGCGCCACCATCGCGCGCCGCGCGCGTGTAGTTTTCGTGCCAGCAATCGGCGACCCATTCGGACACGTTGCCGTCGATGTCGTACAACCCGAAAGGATTGGCCGCGAAGCTCATCACCGGCGCCGGCCCCCAGTAGCCATCGTCGTAATCGGCGAATGCGTTCGACCAACTGCGATGCGAGGGCGAACGGTCACCGCTGCCGGTGAGGTTTTCGAGCGGCTTCTTCGGCGCACCATTTCCCCACCAGTAGGGCGTGGTGGTGCCACCGCGTTCGGCGTATTCGAATTCCGCCTCGCTCGGCAGCCGGTAATGCTTGCCGGTGCGTTGCGACAGCCATTGCACGTAAACCTGCGCATCGTTCCATGACACATTGATCACCGGGTCGTCGTCGCGCGCGCGCTGGCCTGCGTAATCGTCCTCCCAGTCGGCGCTGGTCTGGGTCTGCATCCGGCCGCTGGTCTCGTCGTAAACCGAGGCGCCGCCGAGACGATCGGCATCCGGCACATAGCCCGACGAACGCACGAACTCGCGGAATTGCGCGACGGTGACCTCGCTGCGCCCCATCGCGAAGCCGTGCGTGATATCCACTTCGTGTTGCGGCTGCTCCGCGCTCGCGCGCCCACGTTCGCCGGACGACGCGCCCATCTCGTACTGCCCCAACGGGATCACCGTCAGCGCCGGTGCATGGCCGACGATGTCGAGATAACGATCGCTGAAACTCTGGCCGGGTTTGTAACTGGCGTAGGTGCGCGCCTCGTTGATGCGCTGCTGCAACGCGAGCGCATCGCTGTCATCGCCGAGCACGATCGCCTGCTGCGCGAGTTTTTGCGCGAGATCGAGATTGCCCGCGTCCAGCGCCGAGCGTCCCTGCGCCAGCAGGTTCTCGCCGCGCTGACGGCGCATCGTTACGATGCGTGCGCGCGTGTCGGACAAGGCCGCCGACGATGGCAGGATCGATGCGGCATCGGCGAGCGCGGCATCGGCTTTTACATCGTCGTTCTGCGCGGCTGCGGCCAGCGCACGATCGAGCGTCGCCTTCTGCACCTGTTCCATGCCTTGCCGTGCGACCGCGTTTTCGGGATCGAGGCCCAGCACCTTGCGATAGATCGCCAGCGCGTTGTCGTCGCCGGCGCCTTCCAATCGACCTTGCTGCAACGATGTCGAGGCGTGTTCCAGCAAGGGTTTCACCTGATCGGCCGCGGCGACGCGCGCGACCAGCGCCTGCGTGTCGCCGGACGCGTCCGGCAACCGCTTCAACGCCGCAAGATCGGTGCGCGCGCTATCGACATCATTGGATGCCAGCGATTGCTGCGCGTCCGCGAACAAACGCGCGTGCAGATCGGACAACGCGGCGCGCACATGTCCGTCCTTCGGATCGATCGCCATGGCTTGCAGCACCAGCGCCAGCGCGGTATCGTCGCCGGAGCCGCTCAGATGCCCCTGCGCCGCAGCTTGATCCGCGCGCGTCAACAGCACGCCGATCGGCGTATTGCCACGGGCTTGCGCCATCGTGCGGCCGTGCGTGCGCTGTGCGATCACATCCGAAGGCGCCAGTGAAATCGGCGGCCCCGCATACAATTCGGATTCGGCCGGGATCAGCGCGTGCCGGGCTATCGGCGCGGTCACGCCGCCGGCCGCTGCCGGCGCCGGCGTAGCGTACTGCGGCGCGACATGCAGCGCCTGCGGGAAAAAACGATAGACCAGCGCGAACACCAGCAGCGCGACGCCGATCGCGCCGCCGATGGCGTGCTGGCGGGTGAAGGTTTGCGGAGCCGGCATCGTGGTTTTTCGGGGTTGCTGCTATCGTGTTTTGTCAACCATAGCAAAGTCGCGGTGATCGGCAATATGCAGGTTCGAAGGCAGGCGCGGAGCGCACCCGAATGAGCGGCGTCTGGATCGCGGAATTCGCGGCTCTCCACGCATGGTGCGTCGCGCACAGCGACGCCGTACTCGGCCTCGATACCGAGTTCATGCGCCGCAACACCTTTTATCCGCAGCTCGCGCTGATCCAGATCGCGGCCAATGGTGATCGCGCCCTGGTCGATCCTCTGGTGTTCGATGCATCCCCGGCATTGTGCACGCTCATCGACGGCAAGCTGTGCGTGATGCACAGCGCCAGCGAGGATATGGAAGCGCTGGGGCCGCTGCTCGACGGTGCGACGCTGCGCCTATTCGACACCCAGATCGCGGCGGCCATGTGCGGCATGGGTTTCGGCATTAGCTATCAGCGATTGGTGGCGGAACTCTTGGGCGTCGACATCCCGAAGGACGAAACGCGCTCGGACTGGCTGCAACGCCCGTTGAGCGCCGCGCAGTACGACTATGCACAACAGGATGTCGCGCATCTACATGCGCTGCA
>JBDTAJ010000151.1:0-3434 GCA_039924705.1 Rhodanobacteraceae bacterium | reverse complement strand
ATCACCAATTCCTACGGCAACATCACCTCGAGTTTCTTCGGCTCCAAGTTCGGCCGCTACGTCGAGGAGCTGCTGGCCTCGCCGATGCCGAGCTGGGTGGTGTTGACGGGTTACGTCGCCGGCGCGGTATTGCGCGGCCTGCTGGTCGGCGTGATCGTATTGGGCATCGCGTTGTTCTTCACGTCCCTGCGCATCGAGCATCCGCTGGTGGCGATCACCACCGTGTTGCTGGGCGCCACCATTTTTTCATTGGCGGGTTTCATCAACGCGATGTTCGCGAAAAAGTTCGACGACATCGCGATCGTGCCGACCTTCGTGCTGGCACCGCTCACCTATCTGGGCGGCGTGTTCTACTCGGTCAATATGCTGGGCGAACCGTGGCACGCGATCTCGCTGGCCAATCCGATCCTGTACATGGTCAACGCGTTCCGCTTCGGCATCCTCGGCATCGGCGACGTGCCGATCGGAATTGCCTACGCGGTGATGGGCGGCTTCGTGATCCTGCTCGGCGCGATTGCCCTCACCTTGCTGCATCGCGGCGTCGGCTTGCGTTCGTAGTTCACCTCTCCCCTTGTGGAAGAGGTCGACGCGCTCCGCGCGTCGGGAGAGGCGATCAAGTGCTCGGCGGCTGATCGCCCGAAAACTTCACCGGCGTCGCGCCGACGATCGGGCCGACGTGCGCGCGGTCGCTGACGTAGAGCTTGACCTCGCGCTCGAACTTCAGCGTGCCGTTGACCGTTGCGCCCGGTCCGATCACCACGTGCGTGGTGCGTTCGATGCCGAAGTGGAACCAGCCGTTGTTGTTGGTCTTGCGCACCAGGATGCCGCCGTCCACGCGCGAGGCGCCGGTGATGTCGATGTCGCCATTGGAGGTTTCGATGCCGCCGCCCACGTGCGCGCCGTCGATGCTGATGTGACCGTTGACGTTGGTCGCGCGTCCGGCGACGTCCGCGCCTTGCGAGAGGCTCAAGCCGCCATTGACCGATTCGATGTCCTTGGTTATCCGCGCGCCGTTGCCCAGCCGGATCGAACCGTTGACGGTACTCGCGGCCTGCACGCTTGCGTGCGCGCCGAGCGTGATCGAGCCGTTGACCGTGGACAGCGTATCCGCGCTGGCGTTGTCGCCCAACTCGATCGAGCCGTTTACCGTGCTGTCATTGCCGCTCTTGGCGTTGGGGTCGATGCGGATGGCGCCGTTCACCGTGCTGGCGTCGGAGGGGCTCTGCCCGGCCGCGACATGCACCGAACCCAACACCTTGTCGTGACCGTCGCCAGCGTCGCACGCAGCCGTAAACGCCAGCAGCGGCAACAATACCAATAGTCGCGAATAACGAAACATGGCCAAACCCTCGCAGAACGTGGCGCGCAGCCGCGATATGGACGCCATGCTGCGTGCGGCAGCACGCGCTGGCAATAGGCCGACCGTCACAGGGACGAACGGCATGGTACGTGTCCGCGCCGCGCGTGTGATTACAATGCGTTTCTTTCAAGCGGAAGCACGCCATGCACACCCTCGTCCTGATCCGCCATGGCCAATCGGTCTGGAACAAGGAAAACAAGTTCACCGGCTGGGCCGATGTCGATCTGTCCGAACAGGGCCGCGAAGAAGCACGCGAAGCCGGCGAACTACTCAAGCGCGGAGGTTACGCCTTCGATCTCGCGCACGTTTCGGTGCTGACCCGCGCGGTGCGCACGCTATGGTTGATGCAGGACGCGATGAATCTGATATGGCTGCCGGTGCGCACCGACTGGCGCTTGAACGAGCGCCATTACGGCGCGCTGACCGGGCTCGACAAGGCGCAGACCGCGGCGAAATATGGCGACGAACAGGTGCATGTCTGGCGGCGCAGCTACGACATCCCGCCGCCGCCGATGCAGCCTGAAGACAACGTGTTCGCGCGCGATCCGCGTTACGCGGAGCTGCGTCCTGAACAAATTCCGCTGACCGAATGCCTGGCCGACACCGTCGCGCGCGTCATGCCGTATTGGCACGAGACGCTGGCGCCCGCGATCCGCGCCGGACATCGCGTGCTGGTGTGCGCGCACGGCAATTCGATGCGCGCGCTGGTCAAGTATCTGGATGGCATTTCCGACGAAGCGATCGTGGAGTTGAATATCCCCACCGGCGTGCCGCTGGTATACGAATTCGACGACGCGCTGAAACCGTTGCGGCACTTTTATCTGGGCGACACCGACGCGATCGCGGCCAAGGCGGCAGCGGTGGCGGCGCAGGGGAAAGCCTCTCGTTGAGGAATATTTTTGAAGGAAGTTCGCGGGTGAGCATTACATACAAGCTGATCATCGATTCGAATTATTTCCGCACGGTAATTGCGCGTTACCACAGACAGCGTCCATTCGTGCTGTGGCTTCCTGTGCAATTTGAGATTTTGGCAGCCCCTTTTGCTGGCGCTTTATTTTGGGGAACTCGGGGGTCTTGGAAAGAAAACGTAAGTATGTTGGCCCTCGCGGCAGCAGGCGGCATCGCCGGTGTTTTTATTACGAAGTGGGCGATTCTCAAGCGCATGATGGGAAATGCGCGTGCCGGTGAAGTAGTCACAGTCATCATGTCGCAGGACAGAATCTCCGCAACTGGCGAACATGTGCGAGGCGAATGGGATTGGGCAGCGTATCCGCGGGCGGTGCGCTTCCGCGATGGTATCCTTTTGCTGAGACGGGGGGTGATCCGTTGGCTGCCAGATTCGACGATTCAAAATGGCACACCCGATGAAGCTACCGATCTTGTCGCCGGCAAAACGACGCTTCGACGTATCAACTAGCGGTTTCTTGGCGTAGATCAAAGAGCATCCGAATCCAATTCGCCGGTGCGGATGCGGATCACCTGTTCCAGGGAACTCACGAAAATCTTGCCGTCGCCGATCTTGCCGGTGCGCGCGGCCTGCATGATCGCCTCGATCGCGCGCTCGACCAGCGCGTCGTCCAGCGCGATTTCCAATTTCACCTTGGGCAGGAAATCCACCACATATTCCGCGCCGCGATAGAGCTCGGTGTGGCCTTTCTGCCGGCCGAAACCTTTGACCTCGGTGACGGTGATGCCGGCTACGCCGACCTCGGACAGCGCCTCGCGCACGTCGTCCAGCTTGAACGGCTTGATGATCGCGGTGATGAGTTTCATGACGGGGTCCGGGATGGTTGCGGCGTGGCCGCAACTATAGCGAGAGAATTGCCGTCATTCCGGCGCAGGCCGGACTACGTAGGCAGGATGCCGGAGCAGAACGCCGAAGGCGGCCCGAAGGGCGAGCGCCAGGATGGCGCGAGTAATCCAGTGGCTTTATCGCAAGATTGCCTTGGTTCCGCTCTCTGCCGCGAGAGGAGTTACTTTCCTTTCGGGGAAAGTAACCAAAGCCATTGCGCGCGGGCATGACGATCGAGACAACCTCGTGTTGTCTCGACTGCCCTGCGCTTCTCGCGCCAAG
>JBDTAJ010000150.1:0-4026 GCA_039924705.1 Rhodanobacteraceae bacterium | reverse complement strand
GGCATCGAATACGACGGCACCGGTTTTCTCGGCTGGCAACGGCTCGGCCATGGGCCGAGCCTGCAAGCGGCGGTCGAGGAAGCGCTAGCGTTCGTCGCCGATCATCCGGTCACTGTGACTTGCGCGGGCCGCACCGATGCCGGCGTGCACGCGCAGTGTCAGGTGATCCATCTCGACAGCGAGGCGGTGCGCGATGCGCGCGCATGGACGCTGGGCGCCACCACGCGTTTGCCGCCGCAGATCGCGGTGCGCTGGGCGTGCGCGGTCGCGCCGCAGTTCCACGCGCGCTTCGCGGTACGCGCGCGGCGCTATCGCTATACGTTGCTCAATCGCGCGATACGACCTGCGCTGGACGCGCGTTACGTCGCGTGGGAGCGCACGCCGCTGGATGCGCAAGCCATGCACGACGCCGCGCAGGCATTGATCGGTGAGCACGATTTCTCCGCGTTTCGCGCGATGGCCTGCCAGGCTACGCACGCGCGCCGCGAGGTGCTCGCGATCGAGGTGCGCCGTGAATCCGACCGGGTCGTCGTGGAGATCGAGGCCAACGCCTTCCTGCATCATATGGTGCGCAATATCGCCGGTTCGTTGCTGGAAGTCGGACGCGGCGAGCGCCCACGCGAGTGGATCGCGCAACTCTTGCAACAGCGCAACCGCGCGATCGCCGGCGTCACCGCGCCCGCACGTGGGCTGACCTTCATCGGTCCGCGTTATCCGGCAGAATGGGGACTTCCGCCGGAAGTCACGCTCAGCTGATGGCTAGAACCCGTATCAAGATCTGCGGCATCACGCGCGTGGAGGACGCGCTGCTCGCCTGCGAGCTGGGCGCGGACGCGATCGGGTTGGTGATGACGTCGAGCAGCCCGCGTTGCATCGATCTTGACCGCGCGAAGACGATACGCGCTGCGTTGCCCGCGTTCGTTTCCGCCGTGGTGCTGGCGCACGATCTTCCCGCGCCGCGTGTGCGGGAGATCATCGATGCCGTGCGTCCGGACCTCGTACAATTCCATGGCAGCGAGGGCGCGGTATTTTGCGAATCGTTCGGCGTGCGCTACACCAAGGCGATCGGCATGGACGGCGCGATCGACGTAAATGCGTTCGCCGGTTCGCATCCGCGCGCGGCCGGATTCGTGTTGGACGGTCACGCGCCGGGCGCGCAGGGCGGGCAGGGCAGAACCTTCGACTGGGCGCGCGTGCCGCGCGATCTGGATCGTCCGATGATCCTCGCCGGCGGCTTGAAAGCGGGCAACGTGGCGGAAGCGATCCGGCGCGTGCGCCCGTGGGCGGTGGATGTCGCCAGCGGCGTCGAATCCGCGCCGGGTATCAAGGATCATGACAAGCTGCGCGCGTTTTTCGCAGCGGTCCATGCAACGCAACATGACATGGCGGAAACATGAGCGACGCGTCACGCATTCCCGCGCCAATCGATTATCACGCCTTTCCCGACGCGCACGGCCGCTTCGGGCCCTACGGCGGTGTGTTCGTTGCGGAAACACTGATCGCGCCGTTGCAGGAATTGACCGCCGCGTATCGGTCATTGCGCGACGATCCAGCTTTCATCGCCGAGCTCGACCGCGATCTCAAACACTATGTCGGCCGTCCGTCGCCGATTTATCACGCGCGGCGATTGTCGCAACAGATCGGCGGCGCGCAGATCCTGTTGAAGCGCGAGGATTTGAATCACACCGGCGCGCACAAGATCAACAACACCGTCGGTCAGGCGCTGGTCGCGCGTCATATGGGCAAGACGCGCATCATCGCCGAGACCGGCGCGGGTCAACACGGCGTCGCTACCGCGACGGTGTGCGCGCGCATGGGCCTCAAATGTGTGGTGTACATGGGTGAGGTCGATATCGAGCGGCAGAAGATCAACGTCTATCGCATGAAGCTGTTGGGCGCGGAAGTGATCCCGGTGGCGTCCGGATCGAAGACATTGAAAGACGCCTTGAACGAGGCGCTGCGCGATTGGGTGACCAACGTGCACGACACGTTTTATATCATCGGCACGGTCGCGGGCCCGCACCCGTATCCGATGATGGTGCGCGATTTCAACGCGGTGGTCGGGCGCGAGGCGCGCGCGCAGATGCTTGAGCAGTGCCAACGGTTGCCGGATGCATTGGTCGCCTGCGTCGGCGGCGGTTCCAACGCGATCGGTTTGTTCCACGCGTTCTTGAATGATCCCGCCGTGCACATCGTCGGCGCGGAAGCCGCAGGCGAAGGAATCGCCACCGGCCATCATGCGGCATCCCTGGTCGCGGGCAGGCCTGGCGTGCTGCACGGCAATCGCACCTACGTGTTGTGCGACGACGACGGCCAGATCACCGAGACACATTCGGTCTCGGCCGGCCTCGATTATCCGGGTGTGGGTCCCGAACACGCGTTCCTGAAAGACACCGGCCGCGCCGAATACGTCGGCGTCACCGACGACGAGGCGCTGGAAGCGTTCCATCTGCTGGCGCGCACCGAAGGCATCCTCGCCGCGCTCGAGTCCAGCCACGCGGTCGCACAGGCGATCATGCTCGCGCGCGAATGGCCGAAAGACAAATTGATCCTGTGCAATCTGTCCGGTCGCGGCGACAAGGACGTGCACACGATCGCGGCCCGGGAGCATTTCGAGCTGTGAGCAACCGCATCGATCAACGTTTTTCCGAACTCAAGGTGAAACAACGCGCGGGTTTGATCCCGTTTATCACAGCTGGCGATCCGCTGCCCGATGCAACGGTTGCGCTGATGCACGCGCTGGTCGATGCGGGAGCGGATGTGCTTGAACTGGGCGTGCCGTTTTCCGATCCGATGGCCGACGGCCCGGTGATCCAGCATTCCAGCGAACGCGCGTTGGTTCGTGGCGTCGGCATCGCGCGAATTCTCCATTGGATGCGCGCGTTCCGCGAACGCGACCAGACGACGCCGATCGTGCTGATGGGCTATCTCAATCCCGTCGAAATCCACGGTATCGAGCATTTTGCACAAGAAGCCAAAGATGCAGGTGTGGATGGCGTCTTGATCGTGGACTGCCCGTTGGAAGAATCCGCCGAATTGCAATCGCTTCGCAATGCGGGATTGCGGCGTATCCTGTTGGCCGCACCGACCACATCCGACGCGCGGCTTGCGATTCTCGCTTCGCAAGCGGAAGGGTATCTTTATTACGTCTCGGTTACCGGCATCACCGGTGCGGCGCATCTCGATGTTGGGGAAGTCGAACGGCGCGTGACAGGCTTGCGCGCATCGTGCAAGGTTCCGATCGCTGTCGGCTTTGGCATCAAGGATTCAGCCAGCGCCACGGCGATCGGCGCGTTCGCCGATGCGGTGGTGATCGGCTCGGCGCTGGTCGAGCGCCTCGCAGGCAGCGCGAATGCCGAGGAGGCATGCGCGCGCGCACGTGATTTTCTCGCCCCGATCCGCGCTGCATTGGATGCGCGCACAGTCGATACGTAAGTGACATTCGACATTATCTTTGCATTGAAGATGGCGTGACGATGTATCCTTTTAGTTCGCCCGAAAACAGAATTCGCTGCCCATGACCTGGCTGCAGAAACTGATGACTCCACGCATCCGCACCCAGAACGCCGGCGCCAAGGGCAAGGTGCCGGAGGGCGTGTGGGAGAAGTGCGCCGGTTGCGGCACGGTGTTGTACGCGCCGGAGCTGGAGCGTAACCTGATGGTGTGCCCGAAGTGCGGACACCACCATCCGATCGGCGCACGCGCGCGGCTGGCGGGTTTTCTCGACGAGGGCAGCGGCGTCGAGATTGCTGCCAACCTCGAACCGGTCGACGTCCTGAAGTTCAAGGATTCGAAAAAATATCGCGACCGTATCGTCGCCGCGCAGAAATCCTCGGGTGAGAAGGATGCGCTGATCGCGATGCGCGGCACGCTGAAGTCGATCCCGCTGGCGGCGTGCGCGTTCGAGTTCGCTTACATGGGCGGTTCGATGGGCTCGGTGGTCGGCGAGAAGTTCACCCGCGCTGCCGAACTCGCGCTGTCCGAAAAAATGCCGCTGGTGTGTTTCTCCGCGACCGGCGGCGCGCG
>JBDTAJ010000149.1:0-6902 GCA_039924705.1 Rhodanobacteraceae bacterium | reverse complement strand
GGCAGATAGCGGATCACCGCATCCAGCATCGCCTGCACGCCCTTGTTCTTGAACGCGGAACCGCAGAACACCGGAATGATCGCGTTCGCCACCGTGCCGGCGCGGATGCCGGCCATGATCTCGTCCTCGGAAAGGTCATGGCCCTCGAGGTACTTGTTCATCAGCTCTTCGGAGGTTTCCGCGGCCGATTCGACCAAATGTTCGCGCGCCTTGTTCGCCTGCTCGGCGAGGTTGGCGGGGATGTCGCGGTATTCGAACTTGGTGCCCTGCGATTCGACGTCCCAGAAGATCGCCTTCATCTTGACGAGGTCCACCACGCCCTCGAAGTGCTCCTCGGCGCCAATCGGCATCTGCATCGGCACAGGGTGCGCATTGAGGCGCGACTTCAATTGCCTGACCACCTTGTCGAAATCCGCGCCGGTGCGGTCCATCTTGTTGACGAACGCAAGCCGCGGCACGCCGTACTTGTTGGCTTGGCGCCATACGGTTTCCGACTGCGGCTGCACGCCACCGACCGCGCACAGCACGAACACCGTGCCATCGAGCACGCGCAAGGAACGCTCGACTTCGATAGTGAAGTCGACGTGCCCGGGTGTGTCGATGATGTTGAAGCGATGCTCCGGGAACGACAAATCCATGCCTTTCCAGAAACAGGTCGTGGCCGCGGAAGTAATGGTGATCCCGCGCTCCTGTTCCTGCTCCATCCAGTCCATCGTCGCGGCGCCTTCGTGCACCTCGCCAATCTTGTGATTGACGCCGGTGTAGAAAAGGATGCGCTCGGTAGTCGTGGTTTTCCCGGCATCGATGTGGGCCATGATGCCGAAATTCCGGTAGCGATCGATTGGTGTATTACGCGCCACGTATATTCCTCAAAATCCAGATATCTGAGTCTTGGCTTACCATCTGTAATGCGAGAAGGCCTTGTTGGCCTCGGCCATGCGGTGTGTTTCCTCGCGCTTCTTGACCGCGCCGCCGCGGTTCTCCGAGGCTTCCAGCAGTTCCGCGGCCAGCTTGCGTGGCATCGAGTTCTCGCCGCGCTTGCGCGCCGCGTCGATCGTCCAGCGCATCGCCAGCGCGGTGCGCCGCGAGGAACGCACTTCCACCGGCACCTGATAAGTCGCGCCACCGACGCGCCGTGACTTCACCTCGACTGCGGGCGCGACGTTGTTGAGTGCCTTCTCCACCAGCGCGACCGGCTCGGCGTTCTTCTGGCCGAGTTGCTCCAGCGCGCCGTACACGATCTTCTCGGCAACAGACTTCTTGCCGCTCTTCATCACCATGTTGATGAATCGCGCGATCAACTGGCTGCCGTGCTTGGGATCGGGCAGGGTAACGCGGGCCGGATGCGAACCTTTTCTCGACATAGTAAATGTCCGTGTGTTTATGCTTTCGGGCGCTTGGCGCCGTACTTGGAACGCGACTTGCGGCGCTTGGCAATGCCGGCGCAGTCAAGGCTGCCGCGCACCGTGTGGTAACGCACGCCCGGCAGGTCCTTGACGCGGCCCCCGCGGATCAGCACCACCGAGTGCTCCTGCAGATTGTGGCCTTCGCCGCCGATGTAGCTGATGACTTCGTAGCCATTGGTCAGCCGCACCTTGGCCACCTTGCGCATCGCCGAGTTCGGTTTCTTCGGCGTGGTGGTGTACACGCGGGTGCACACGCCGCGACGTTGCGGACAATTCTGCAGCGCCGGAGACGCGCTCTTGTAGGTTTTTGGGCTGCGCGGTTTGCGCACCAACTGGTTGACGGTCGCCATGTGTTCGATGTCCTGACTCTCGATGACCCGGGAAACACAAGGGCAGACCGGTAAAACCGGCCTGCCCAGTAGCGGAAATTTAACACAGAATCGCGAATCCGCACAAGCATTCGCGCCGTTGGCTTCCTGCGCTCGAACACGAAGCGCATCCATGCGCCTCATTTCGATTGTCTTGGGTCTTGTCTAACCAGACCCCGCGACGGCGGAGATATCAGCCGTCGGTGGCTTCGGTGGCGGGCGGCTCCACGAACACACTGGAGACGCCGGCCAGGGTATCCATTTCCGAGTCGGTGAGTCCGCCCGCGGTGCCCTTGCGACGGGCGTGGTAGGCAAGACCGGTGCCGGCCGGAATCAAGCGGCCAACTATAACGTTTTCCTTCAAACCGCGCAACTCGTCGCGTTTGCCGCGCACCGCGGCATCGGTCAACACGCGGGTGGTTTCCTGGAACGACGCCGCCGAGATGAAGGATTCCGTCGCCAGCGAAGCCTTGGTGATGCCCAGCAATACCGGATCGTATTGCGCCGGCCGCTCGTTGCGTGCTTCCGCCTTGCGATTGACCTCGATCATCTGCGCGCGATCGACTTGTTCGCCACGCAGATACGTGGTGTCGCCAGCATCGGTGATCTCCGCCTTGCGCAGCGTCTGGCGGATGATCGCCTCGATGTGCTTGTCGTTGATCTTGACGCCCTGCAAGCGGTACACATCCTGGATTTCCTTGACCAGATACGCGGCCAGCGGTTCCACGCCGAGCAAGCGAAGGATATCGTGCGGATTGGGCTCGCCGTCGACCACGGTTTCACCCTTCTCCACGTGTTCGCCCTCGAACACGATCACGTGGCGCCATTTGGGAATCAGCTCCTCGTGCTCGTCGCCGTCGACATCCTTGATGATCAGACGCTGCTTGCCCTTGGTGTCCTTGCCGAAACTGACGATGCCGGAGCGCTCGGCCAGTACGGCCGGTTCCTTGGGCTTGCGCGCCTCGAATAGATCCGCCACGCGCGGCAAGCCGCCGGTGATGTCACGGGTCTTGGAGGTTTCCTGGGGAATGCGCGCGACCACGTCGCCAACGCCGACCTCGGCGCCGTCCTGGATCGACACGATCGCGCCGGCCGGCAGGTAATACTGCGCCGGGATGTCGGTGCCGGGCAGTTTCAGTTCCTTGCCCTTCTTGTCTTCCAGACGCACGGTGGGACGCAGATCCTTCGCGGTGGTGCCGCGGCGCTTGGGATCGGTGACCACTGCGGATTCGAGGCCGGTCAATTCGTCGGTCTGCGATTGCACGGTGATGCCATCGACGAAGTCGATGAAGCGCACGCGCCCCGCCACTTCCGATACGATCGGGTGGGTATGCGGATCCCAGTTGGCGACAGTCTGGCCGGCCTTGATGGCCGCGCCATCCTTGACCGAAATGGTCGCGCCGTACGGCACCTTGTAGCGCTCGCGCTCGCGACCGTGACTGTCGATCAGGCTGACTTCGCCCGAGCGCGACACCGCAACCAAGTGACCTTGCGTGTGATGCACGGTTTTCAGATTGTTGAACTTGAGGTTACCGGTGGTCTTGACCACCACGCTATCCACTGCCGCCGCACGCGATGCCGCGCCGCCGATATGGAAGGTGCGCATGGTCAGCTGCGTGCCCGGCTCGCCGATCGACTGCGCGGCGATCACGCCGACCGCTTCGCCGATGTTCACCAGATGCCCACGCGCCAGATCGCGTCCATAGCAGAACGCGCACACGCCGAAGTGCGCGTCGCAGGTGATCGGCGAACGCACCTTGATCGTCTGCACGCCCGCGGCGTCGAGGCGATCGACCATCGCCTCATCCAGCAGCGTGTTGCGGGTGACGATTGGTTTGTCGTCCTCACCCGGCGCGTACACGTCCTCGACCACCACGCGACCCAGTACGCGCTCGCGCAACGGCTCGACCACGTCGCCGCCTTCGACGATCGACGCCATCATCAGCCCGTTTCCGGTGCCGCAATCGGGTTCGGTGACGACCACGTCCTGGGCCACGTCGACCAGACGCCGCGTGTGGTAACCGGAGTTCGCGGTCTTCAACGCGGTATCGGCCAGGCCTTTGCGCGCGCCGTGGGTGGAGATGAAGTATTGCAACACATCTAGGCCTTCGCGGAAGTTGGCCTTGATCGGCGTCTCGATGATCGAGCCGTCGGGTTTCGCCATCAGGCCACGCATGCCGGCAAGCTGGCGGATCTGCGCTGCGGAGCCGCGCGCGCCGGAGTCGGCCATGATGTAGATCGAGTTCATGGACTTCTGCTCAACGGTCTTGCCGTCGCGGGTCTTGACTTTCTCGTTGCCGATGCCCTCGATCATCGCCTTGGCAATCTGCTCGTTGGTGCGCGACCAGATGTCCACGACCTTGTTGTATCGCTCGCCGGCGGTCACCAGACCCGACTGGAACTGCTGCTGGATTTCCACGACTTCCTTTTCGGCCACTTCCAGGATCGCCTTCTTCTCGCCTGGAATCTTCATGTCGTCGATGCCGATCGAAATACCGGCGCGGGTGGCGAAGCGAAAACCCGTGTACATCAGCCGATCGGCGAACACCACGGTGTCCTTCAAGCCCAGTTCGCGATAACAGGCGTTGATCAGGCGCGAGATGTTTTTCTTGGTCAACTCGGTATTGATGCGCGCGAACGCCAGGCCCTCGGGAAGGATCTCCGCCAGCAACGCACGGCCCACGGTGGTTTCGACAAGCGACGTTTTTGGCGTGCGTGTGCCGTCCGCGCCGATCTCGACTTCGCGGATGCGCGCCTTGACCTTGGCGTGCAGTTCCACCGCGCGGTTATCGTAGGCGCGGCGCGCCTCGGCGATATCGGCGAACACCATGCCCTCGCCCTTGGCGCCGATCAGCTCGCGGGTCATGTAATACAAACCAAGCACCACGTCCTGCGTCGGCACGATGATCGGCTCGCCGTTGGCGGGCGACAGGATGTTGTTGGAAGACATCATCAGCGCGCGCGCTTCCAGTTGCGCCTCGATCGACAACGGAACGTGCACCGCCATCTGGTCGCCGTCGAAGTCGGCGTTGAACGCGGTGCACACCAGCGGATGCAACTGGATGGCCTTGCCTTCGATCAGCACGGGCTCGAACGCCTGGATGCCGAGTCGGTGCAAGGTTGGTGCGCGATTGAGCAGCACCGGATGTTCGCGGATGACTTCTTCCAGAATGTCCCACACTTCGGCTTCTTCGCGTTCGACCAATTTCTTGGCGGCCTTGATGGTGGTCGCCAAGCCACGCCGTTGCAGCTTCGAGAAGATGAAGGGTTTGAACAGTTCCAGTGCCATCTTCTTCGGTAACCCGCACTGGTGCAGCTTCAGCGTGGGACCCACCACGATCACCGAGCGGCCGGAATAATCCACGCGTTTGCCGAGCAGGTTCTGGCGGAACCGGCCCTGCTTGCCCTTGATCATGTCGGCGAGCGACTTCAGCGCGCGCTTGTTAGTGCCGGTGATGGCGCGGCCGCGGCGGCCGTTGTCCATCAGCGCATCCACAGATTCCTGCAGCATGCGCTTCTCGTTGCGCACGATGATGTCGGGCGCATTCAATTCCAACAGCCGCTTCAGGCGATTGTTACGGTTGATCACGCGGCGATAGAGATCGTTCAAATCGGACGTCGCGAAACGGCCGCCTTCCAGCGGCACCAGCGGGCGCAGATCCGGCGGTAGCACCGGCAACACGGTCATCACCATCCACTCGGGACGGTTCTTGGATTCGATGAACGCCTCGACCAGCTTGATGCGCTTGGTCAGCCGCTTCAATTTGGTTTCCGAATTGGTTGCGGTGATTTCCTCTTTCAGCCGCACCATTTCGCCATTCAAGTCGAGCGATTTAAGCAACTCGTAGACCGCTTCCGCGCCCATGCGCGCGTCGAACTCGTCGCCGTGTTCCTCGACCGCGGCGAGATACTGGTCTTCGGTCAGCATCTGACCGCGCTCGAGCGCGGTCAGGCCCGGATCGATCACGACGTACGCTTCGAAATAGAGAATGCGTTCGATGTCGCGCAGCGTCATGTCCAGCATCAGGCCGATGCGCGAAGGCAGCGACTTCAGGAACCAAATGTGCGCGGTGGGGCTGGCCAGTTCGATGTGGCCCATGCGCTCGCGGCGCACTTTCGCCAGCGTCACCTCGGTGCCGCACTTCTCGCAGACCACGCCGCGGTGCTTCATGCGTTTGTACTTGCCGCACAAGCACTCGTAGTCCTTGATCGGGCCGAAGATGGCCGCGCAGAACAAGCCGTCGCGCTCCGGTTTGAAGGTGCGGTAGTTGATCGTCTCGGGCTTTTTCACCTCGCCCCACGACCACGAGCGGATCAGGTCCGGCGGGGCCAGCGCGATCTTGATGGCGTCGAAATCCATCGGCGTCGACGGCTGGTTGAACAAATTGAGTAGGTCTTTCATTTTTTGCTCCGTGGAGGAGTAATGCATGCGTCAAGGCTAAAGCGGAAGTGGAGGGTCGGAAGTCGGCAGTGGGAGAGCAAGCGCCGGCATGTTTTGCCTATTTCCTATTTCCCACTTCCAACTCCCGCTTCTCATCGCTCGTCCAGCTCGATATTGATCGCCAGCGAGCGGATTTCCTTCACCAGCACGTTGAACGATTCCGGCATGCCGGCGGCCATTTCGTGTTCGCCGTCGACGATGTTCTTGTACATCTGGTTGCGGCCCTGCACGTCGTCGGACTTCACCGTCAGCATTTCCTGCAACGTGTACGCCGCGCCGTAGGCCTCCAGCGCCCACACTTCCATTTCGCCGAAGCGCTGACCGCCGAACTGCGCCTTGCCGCCCAATGGTTGCTGGGTCACCAGCGAGTACGGTCCGGTAGAGCGCGCATGCATCTTGTCGTCCACCAGGTGATTCAACTTCAGCATGTGCATGTAGCCGACCGTGACCGGGCGATCGAAGGGCTCGCCGGTGCGACCGTCGATCAGCATGGTCTGACCCGAAATCGGCAGATCGGCGAGTTTCAGCATCGCCTTGATCTCGTCCTCGTTGGCGCCGTCGAATACCGGCGTGGCCATCGGCACGCCTTCCTTCAAGTTGCGCGCCAGCGCCAGGATCTCCTCGTCCTTGAACGATTTGAGATTCACATGCTGACCGGTCTTCTCCGAGTTGTAGACCCGGTCGAGG
>JBDTAJ010000148.1:0-4387 GCA_039924705.1 Rhodanobacteraceae bacterium | reverse complement strand
CCAACGCGGTCGATTACATCAATCTGCACGGCACCGTGACCTCCAAGAACGACGAAGTCGAAGCCGCTTTGCTTGCCGATACTTTCACGTCACATACGCGTGCGAGTTCGACCAAGGGCTACACCGGGCATACGCTGGGCGCGGCCGGCGCGCTGGAAGCGGTGATCGCGTTGTTGGCATTGGAGCACGGGATCGTGCCCGGCAATCTCGGCTGCGCGCAGCCGGAAAGCGTGTGCGCGAAGCGGCTGGCCTTGC
The DNA here is from genome assembly GCA_039924705.1 of Rhodanobacteraceae bacterium. Lineage (GTDB taxonomy): Bacteria > Pseudomonadota > Gammaproteobacteria > Xanthomonadales > Rhodanobacteraceae > 66-474. The sequence goes on along the minus strand of JBDTAJ010000148.1, from coordinate 4,132 downwards.
AAACCGAGTCGCACGAACTGCGCGTGGCGCTTTCCAATTCATTCGGCTTCGGCGGCAACAATGCGTGTCTGGCCTTCGCGCGCGTGGGCACGACGTGAGTTCGCCACTGGCGTTGCGTATCGAAGGCATCGGCGCGTGGACGCACGGCGCGCCGGACTGGCCATCGTTGCGCTTGGCGTTGCGCGGCGAGCAAGACCTGCGCAAGGATGCGCCGCAACGTCCCGCCGCGGTGACACTGCCGGCCGCCGAACGCCGCCGCGCGCCGGACGGCGTGTTGCTGGCGGCCGAGATCGCGGGTCAGGCGTGCGCCGCGGCGCAGCGCGATCCATCCGCACTGCCTTGCGTGTTCGCGTCCACCCAAGGCGAACTCGCGATCACCGATTACATGTGCGCGATGCTGGCGAGCGCACCGCGCGAGTTGTCGCCGACCAAATTCCACAACTCGGTGCACAATGCGCCGGCCGGTTACTGGACGATCGCCACCCAATGCATCGCGGGTTCGTCCGCGGTCAGCGCGTATCACACGACCTTCGGTGCCGGTTTGCTGGAAGCGGCCGTGCTGTGCGCCGCCGAACAAACGCCGGTGCTGTTCGCCGCCTACGACACCGCCGCGAGCGGACCGCTCGAGGAGATCGCGCGCATCGCGATCCCTTTCGGCGCGGCGTTGTTGCTGTCGCCGTCACCCGACGACGACGCGACGCGTCTGACGATCGCGCTGCGTACGGGCGCGAAGCCGGACAGCTTGCCGCATTGCGTGTCACCGGGTTTGCAAACGCTGGCGACGGATCATCCGCTCTCCGCGCACGCGCTGGTTTTGCTGACCGCGCTGGCGCAAGGCGCGCCGTCACGCTTGACCTTGCCGGCCGCATCGGGTCTGCTGCTCGACATGGAGATTCATGTTTGAACAATAAAACGCCCCGTTATTGCGTTTTGATCCCCTGCCTCAACGAGGAGCGCGCGATCGGCCCGTTGCTGCAATCTGTGCTGGACGAATGCGCGGACGTGATCGTGATCGACGATGGCTCCGACGATCGCACGCCGCAGATCGTGTCCGCGTTGCCGGTGACGCTGATCCGCCACCGCGAACGGCGCGGCAAGGGTGAGGCGCTGCGCAGCGGTTTCCGCGAAGCGCTGAAACGCGGCTACGACGCGGTGCTGACGATGGACGGCGACGGCCAGCATGCGGCATCCGACATCCCGCGGCTCGCGCGCACCGCGCAGCGCTTCCCGGATTCGATGGTGGTCGGCGCTCGGATGCTCAATCGTGGCTTGCAGCCCGCGGCGCGCCACGCCGCCAACGACTTCGCCGACTGGGGCATCAGTTGGGGTTGCGGCCGCCGGGTGATTGATTCGCAGAGCGGCCAGCGCTGGTATCCGCGCGCCGCGGTGGAAGTGGTCGATCTGCCGGCGCAGGATTTCGTGTTCGAGGCCGCGATCCTGATCGCCGCCTCGCGCGAGCTCGACATGCCGATCATTTCAGTGCCGATCGAATCGCGCTATCAGGGCGAATTCCGGGTCAGTTATTTCCGCCCGATGCGCGATGTGGCGCGCATCACCTTCTATACGATCGGGCGCATTCTGCATTACCGCGACGTGGTGGCAAGTTACCACCGCTCGCACGGCGTGCCCGCGCCGATCCATGACCCGGATGGGTTGCTGGATCCACTGGCGGATGCGTCCGCGCAACCGGGGCATCCATAATGAAGCTCTGAACAAGTCCATCCGGGAATTGCCAGAGCACGCCGATTTCGGTGCACGCCCGAACTCGGCTTCGCAACGTCGGGACGGGGAGCTGATCCGGCATGATGCAGTCGCCGCTGCTGTTGCAACTGGTGGTGATCCTGGGTACGGCGCGACTGCTAGCGTTGCTGCTGCGCTGGTTCGGCCAACCGCCTGTGATCGGCGAGATGATCGCCGGCCTCGTGCTGGGGCCGGTGGTATTCGGCGCGCTGGCGCCGCATCTGCAAGCTGCAGTGTTCCCGAAGGCCAGCCTCGACGGCCTCGATGGCCTGTCGCAAATCGGGCTGGTGCTTTTCATGTTCATCGTCGGCGCCGAGCTGCGGATGCAGGGCGGTGCGCGCAAGCAATTGACCGCGGCCGGCTGGGTCGGCGTGCTGAGCGTATTGCTGCCGATGGCAGCGGGCATCGCGATCACGCCGCTGTTGTATGGGCGCTTCGCGCCGGCGGGCGTGGGTTTCTGGACTTTTGCACTGTTCATGGCGGCGTCGATGGCGATCACTGCGTTCCCGGTTATGGCGCGGATCCTGAAAGAACGCACGATGACGCACACGCCGATCGGGCGGCTCGCGCTCACCTCCGCCGCGATCGCCGACGTGTTCGCATGGATCATGCTGGCGGCGGTGGTGGCGCTGGTCGCGTCGGGTGGCGGCTGGGCGGGTCTGGCCAAGACGTTGGGTGGTTTGTTGTTGCTGACGGTGTTCGCTTTCGCGGTGATACGCCCGCTGATGGCGCGGTTTCTGGCGCGTTTCGCCACGGACGGCAAGCCGCACGGCAGCGTGCTGGCGATCCTGCTGATCTGCACCTTCGTATTCGCCGCGACCACGCAATGGCTGCAGGTGCACGCGGTGTTCGGTGCGTTCCTGTTCGGCGCCTGTCTGCCGCGCGACGATCGTTTGTTGCACACGCTGATCGAGCGCATCGAATACATCGCGGTGCTGGTGCTAATGCCGGTGTTCTTCGCGCTGGCGGGCTTGAACACCACGCGTGACGCTTTCGTGGGCGCTGGCGGCGGTGCGCTGCTGCTGATCCTCGCCGCCGCGGTGCTGGGGAAACTCCTGGGCGGGGCGATCGGCGCGCGTCTCGGCGGCTCGCCGTGGCGCGACGCGTTGGGGCTCGGCTCGCTGATGAACGCGCGCGGGTTGATGGAGCTGATCGTGATGAAGGTCGGGCTGGATGCCGGCGTGATCGGGCACGAGATCTTCACCATGTTGATGGTGATGGCGATCGCGACCACGATCATGACCACGCCGATGCTGATCCTGTTTGCCCCGCGCGGCGCGCGCAAACCCGTCGTGGCGCTGCCGGCGGGACGCGGCCTCGGCAGCGCGTAGCGCGATCGGCGGCAAGCGCGCACAATCGCCGCCATGGATACCCCGCATCCGGCCAACCCGCAAGACGTTTTGATTCTCGGTGGCGGTCTGGCCGGGCTGACGCTGGCTCTGGAATTGCGCCAGCATCTGCCGGCATTGTCGATTCGCGTGCTGGAGCGGCGCGCGCATCCGGTGCCGGCGGCGGCGCACAAGGTCGGCGAATCCACCGTCGAGATCGGCGCGCACTACTTCGCCAACGTGCTCGGCTTGCGCGATCATCTCGACGCGAAACAGATCCGCAAGTTCGGCTTCCGCTTTTTCTTCTCGGAAGGTCGCGAGGATGTTCAGCACGTCACCGAACTCGGCGTCAGCCGCGTACTACCGACGCCGAGCTGGCAGATTGATCGCGGGCTGTTCGAGAATTTTCTGGGCGAGGAAGCGCGTGCACGCGAAATCGTGTTCGACGACGACTGCATTGTGCGCGCGATCGCGCCGGGCCGGGATGGCGCGCACCACGCGGTGCGGTGCGAACAGCACGGCAAAAAAGAAACCATCGACGCGCGTTGGCTGATCGACGCTTCCGGCCGCGCAGGTTTGTTGAAACGCCAATTCGACCTCAGCGAAGACAACGGCCACCATATCGGCGCGGCGTGGTTTCGCATCGATACCATGCTCGACCTGGACGCCTGGTGCGACGACGCGTCCTGGCGCGCGCGTTGCGACCCGCAGGAACGCTGGCGCTCGACCAACCATCTGTGCGGACCCGGCTACTGGGTGTGGCTGATCCCGTTGGCCTCCGGCGCGCATTCGGTCGGGATCGTCGCCGACGCCGCGATGCATCCGATCGAAACGTACAACACCTATGAGCGTGCGCTGGACTGGCTGCGCGCGCACCAACCAATCGTTGCGCGCGAGGTCGACAAACATCGCGACAAGCTGCTCGACTTCGCCTTCCTGCGCAATGTGTCCTACGGTTGCAAGCAGGTGTTCAGCGCCGATCGCTGGGCGTTGACCGGCGAGGCCGGGGTGTTCCTCGACCCGTTCTATTCGCCGGGATCGGACTTCATCGCGATCGGCAATCG
>JBDTAJ010000147.1:0-8972 GCA_039924705.1 Rhodanobacteraceae bacterium | reverse complement strand
TTCTGCTCGCCGACATGCCAGAGGTTCTGTGCGCCGATGTACAACGCCCGGGTATCGTGGGGGTTCAAACGGATATGCTGTTCGAGGGTGCTGAGGAGTCCAAGCCGCACCCTCATTTCATCCTGCTTTTTCCCCATCGACGCATACGCCTGCGCCAGGAAGACCTGCGACTGGTATTCCGCCGGATTGATCTCCGACGCCTTGACGTACAGCTCGGAAGCCTGCTCGAACTTGCCTTGCGAGGAGCACGCGAGTCCGTAATAGAACCATGATTCGAACAGGTTAGGGTTGAGCGCGACCGCACTCTCGAATTCTTTTTCTGCGTCGCCGTATTTCTCGCTGATGACCAGCGCCAGCCCACGCGAAGCATGCGCCTCCGCCGAATCGCGGTCCAGCGCCACCGCCTGCTCGCTGGCGCGGTTTGCATGCGCCAGATTGTCCTGCGAGGCAGAGACGTAGCGATACAGCATCGAATAGGCATCCGCCGTACCGGCATAGGCCAACGCATATTTCGAATCGATCTTGATCGCCTGTGCGAACATGCGGATGGCGTGCTCGTAATCGCGGCGCGCCATCAGGTACATGTAGGTGCGGCCGCGCAGGTAGAAGTCGTAGGCCTCCGGGTCGGCGGTCGCGACGGATTGCAACGCACGACGCTCGCTTGGCGTGAGTGTTACCTGCAGCGCCTTGACGATGCTCTGCGCGATGTCGTCCTGGATCGTGAATACATCCTTCATTTCGCGGTCGTAGGTTTCCGACCACAGATGCGAATCCGATTCCGCATCGATCAACTGCGCGGTGATCCGGACATGCTCGCCGGCGCGGCGCACGCTGCCTTCCAGCACCGTGCCGACGCCGAGATCGCGGGCCACGGCGGGAATGCTCGCTGCCTTGCCCTTGAAATTGAACGCGGAGGTGCGCGAGGCAACTTTCAATTGCGGCAGCTTGCTCAGCAGATTGAGAATTTCTTCCGAAATGCCGTCGCTGAAGTATTCGTTCTCGGCGTCGCCGCTCATGTTCACGAACGGCAGCACGGCGATGCTGCGGCGACCATCGTGTTCGGATACGCGCGACCTCGCGGCAGCATGTCCGTGTTCGTCGGTATGTTGCTGTTCCGGGGCGGTCACGACTTGCTGCCTGGTTGGCGGAGTCGGGGTCGGGGTTCCCACGGTGGCCGGCTCCGGCTCGGTGCGCTCTACGCCGCGCGGCCCCAGGTCGAACATCCAGCCCATGATCACCGCGATCGGGAAGCCGAGCGCGATCAGCACGATCACCAGCTTGACCGACCACGCCGGCACGTTGAGTGGCGGCAGCACGGTCGATGCCACTTCGATGACGATCCAGCCGACGATTGCGTACACGATCGCGACGCGGATCACCCGGCGGCGGCGCAACTCCTCCCAGAAGCCGACGAGCATGGATTTTCCGGCCGGCTCGTTCATCAGTGCATGCGCTCCAGGAGTTTCTTGAAGCGGTGCAGATCGTGCAACGAGGCAAGGTCGGAATCGTGCTCCATCCACGCATGATCGCCCCAACCCAGAGCGACGGCGCGTTCAAGAAGATCGAGTGCCCGTTCCGTATCACCCAACTGCGCGAACGCGCAGCTGATGTTGTACAGATATTGTGGTTCGTTCTCGCGTGCCTGCAACGCAGCGTCCGCCCATTCGACAGCGCGTTCACGCTGCCCGCGCTCGGCAAAGACCGATGCGCCGAAGCTGAGTGCGCGCGCGTCATCCGGGTTGAGCTTGATGTGACGTTCCATGGTCTCCAGTGCCCGTGCGTCAGCCTGCGTGGCCAAATCGCTGCGGCCCATGGACCGGTAGGCCATGCCCAGATAGCACGGCGCCTGGTAATCGGCGGGATTCACCTCGCTGGCCCGAACGAACAAGCGGGCGGCCTTTTCAAAATCTCCTTGCGTGAGGCAGGCCCGGCCATAAAACAGGTAAGGCTCGTATGCCTTGGGGTTGATCAGAATTGCCGTCTCGAATTTCTTCGCAGCTTCGGCGTACTGGCCGGTAATGAACAATGCGGTACCGAGCGATGACTGTGTTTCGGCGGAATCCGGATCAAGCTCGATCGCCTGCCGGCTTGTCTCTTCGGCGACCCTCAGGTTTTCAGGTGTTGCCTCGCCATAGCGATACAGCATTGAATATCCATCGGCTTTACCCGCATAGGCCAGCGCGTACCGTGGATCGAGTTCGATCGCGCGCTCGAACATGTTTATGGCATTGTGGAAATCGCGGCGTGTAAAGGCATACAGATACTTGCGGCCCTTGAGGTAGAAATCGTAGGCCTGCGCATCGGCCGTGGCGACGTTCTGCAGTGCGCGGCGTTCCTTGGGGCCCAGCGCGACCTTCAAGGCTTCGGCGATGCTGCGTGCGATGTCGTCCTGGATCGCGAACACGTCCTTCATCTCGCGATCGTAGGTTTCCGACCACAGGTGCGAATCACTCTCGGTCTCGATCAACTGTGCGGTGATGCGCACGTGCTCGTCGGCGCGGCGCACGCTGCCTTCCAGTACGGTGCTGACGCCGAGTTCTCTCGCCACCATCGGGATGTTGATGTCTTTGCCCTTGAACGCGAACGACGACGTGCGCGAGGCAACCTTCAACTGCGGCAACTTGGTGAGCAGATTCAGGATTTCCTCTGAAATGCCGTCGCTGAAGTATTCGTTCTGCGCATCGCCGCTCATGTTGACGAACGGCAGTACGGCGATGGTGTGACGATCTGATTCCGATCCGGCCGCGGATTTGGGCGCTTCGGCCGGCGGTGTCGCTGCGTGCGCCAATGCCTCGATTACCGGTGTGATCGTTCCCGTGTCGGCGAGCTTTGCCGGCGCGGTCTTCTCCACCCCGCGCGGTCCGAGATCGAACATCCAGCCCATGATCACCGCGATCGGGAAACCCAGCACCACCAGCGCAATCACGAAGGTGACCGTCCATGCCGGCAGCTTGAGGCCGGGCAGCATCGTCGAAGCCACCTCGATGATGATCCAGCCGACGATCGCGTACACGATCGCGACGCGGATCACCCGGCGGCGGCGCAGTTCCGCGAAGAAGTTCAGCAACGAGGTTTCGGAGCCGGAACCAGACATGACGCCCCCAGGTGCCGCGATAGTGAGCGCTAAGGGCGCTCTATGCAATCACCCGGTTTGCGGGGCGTCCGCGCCCACGGCCTGCGGCAGCGGCGGCAGTTCCGCGCGTACCCGCGCCGCGGCTGCATCGAGATCGATTTCTTCGAGGCGCGTTTTGCCTGCGACCAGCGATTCCAGCAGCGCGTTCTGCTCGCGTCCGCGTAGCAGGCAATAGGCGTAGGGCAGTTGCGTGAACGTCACTATCCGATAGCGCGACATGAAATGCGCCGGTGCATGTTCGCCCAAGGCGAAGGCCAACTCGCGTTTCAAGAGATAATGCGGATCGGCCACGCCGTCGCGCATTTCGACGTAGTTTTCCAGCGCCATCGCCGCGATCGCATCGGTGTTGGGTTTGCGGACGCGCTGGAATCGCGCGAACGCTTCTTCGGGGTTGTCATGTTGCGCATCCAGCAGCGACGCCAATTCCGCCGCATCCTCGAAACCGGCGTTCATGCCCTGGCCGTGGAACGGCACGATCGCGTGCGCGGCGTCGCCCAGCAGCAAGGCGCGGCCGTCCAGATGCCAATGCTCCAGATAGAGTGTCGCGAGTTGCCCGACCGGATTCGCCTCCCAGTCGCGCACGAAATCCGGAATCAGCGCCAGCGCGTCGGGGAATTGTTGTTCGAAAAACGGCAACGCGGCATTCGCATCGGGCAACGTCGCGAGGCTCGGCGCCGGCCCGACGTTGGGCAGGAACAGCGTGACCGTGAAGCTGCCTTCCGCATTCGGCAGCGCGATGCACATGTAGCCACCGCGCGGCCAGATGTGCAGGGCGTGGGGTTCCAGCGCGAAGCGGTGCTCGATCAGCGGCGGGATCTCCAACTCCTTGTAACCATGTCCCAGCAGATCGATCCGTTCGCCGAGATCGATCTCGCGCGCCATCGCCGCGCGCAGCGCCGAGCCGGCGCCATCGGCGCCGATCAAGAGTCCGCAATCATTTTTGCGACGGCTGTCGTCGGCATCGGCCAACGCAATCGTGCCGCGCGCGAAATCGGCATCAATCAGCGCACTGTCGAAATGCACGCGCGCGCCTGCGCGTTCCGCCGCATCGATCAACGCGATGTTCAAACCGCCGCGCGACACCGACCAGATCACTTCGCTATCGTCGCGGCCATAGCGTTGCAGATTCGTGGTGCCGTCCAACGCGTGCACCATGCGCCCGCGCATCATCACCGCTTGCGCCAACACGGCATCCGCGAGTCCGGCCTGACGCAACGCGTGCAGCCCGCGTTCGGCCAGCGCCAGATTGATCGAACGGCCACCGAGAAATCCGTGCGTACGCGGATCGGGGCGGCGCTCGAACACCTCGACCGCACAACCGCATTGCGCGAGTAACGTCGCCAGCAGGGAGCCGACCAGACCCGCACCGATGATCGTAATCTGGGGACGCGCCGTCATGTCAATGCGCCGGCCTTGCGCGCACGGCTTCGGCCAGCCGCAGACAATCACCGAACGTGTTGTACAGCGGCGCGGGCGAGAGCCGCATCACGTCGGGTTCGCGCCAATCGCCGAGCACGCCACTCGCGGCCAGATGTTCGAACAGCGAACGACCGGCGTCGCGCCCGGCACGCACGCGAGCGGACAGTTGCGCGCCGCGACGATACGTTTCGGCGGGCGTGAGAATTTCCAATATGTCGGCGAGTTGCGTTTTGATCAGCCATTCCAGATAGCCGGTCAGATGTTTTGATTTCTCGCGCAAGCGATCCATCCCCGCGCGCTGAAAAATGGCCAGCGACACGCGCAGCGGCGCCAGCGCCAGGATCGGTGGATTCGACAATTGCCAGCCATCCGCGCCGGGCGTGGGCGAGAATTCCGGGCGCATCTGGAAACGCGTGGATTCCTCGTGGCCCCACCAGCCGGCGAAGCGCGGCAGATTCGCGCGCGCATGACGCGTGTGCACGAAACAGCCAGCCACGGCGCCGGGACCGGCGTTCAGATATTTGTAGGAACACCACGCCGCGAAATCGCAATCCGAGTCGTGCAGTGCGAGATCGATATTGCCGGCCGCATGCGCGAGATCGAAACCGATCGCGCAACCCTGCGCGTGCGCGAGTTGGGTGATCGCGGCCAGATCGAACGCCTGTCCGCTCAGGTATTGCACGCCCGGCCACAACACCAGCGCGATGCGGTGCCCGTGTTCGTGTAGCGCGCACTCGATCGCGTCAAAAGAAATCGTGCCGCCGGGTTCGTCGGCATCCAGTTCGATCAGCGACGTCGCCGGATCGAATCCATGGAAGACGATTTGGGAAGCGACCGCATGGCGATCGGAAGGAAATGCGCCGCGCTCGATCAGGATCGCATTCCGCTCGCGCGTCGGCCGGTAGAAACTGACCATCATCAGATGCAGATTGACGGTCAGCGAATTCATCGCCACCACTTCCGACGGTTGCGTGCCGAGCGTTTGCGCCAACGCGTCGCGCACTTCGGCGTGGTACGGCAGCCACGGATGACGGCCATGCATGTGGCCTTCCACGCCGAGGCGCGCCCAGTCGTCGAGTTCATCCAGCAAGGCCCGGCGCGTAGCGCGCGGTTGCAACCCCAGCGAGTTGCCGCAGAAATACGCTTGTTCGACGTTACCGTGCGGGGGAATCAGGAACTGCGCGCGAAACTCGCGCAGCGGATCGGCTTCGTCCCGCGCACGCGCCCAATCGCGATCGAAAGCATAGTCCATGTTCAATGAGAACATTCAGTGCGAAACCGCTGTCGCAATCGCGTTACAACCGGCATCGAACGTCGCGCTCCATTGCGAGCTGCCCGCAGTGGGACGCACGCAACGCACTTGGATCCCGACCCTGTTGCGGTAGTAGTAACGCTCCAGGTACGCGGTCTTCTGCTTGTTTTCCATCGCGGTGTAGCGCATCGCCGAATCGGCACCACTCTGACCGCTGCCGAGGTAACCCGGCAATTTGTGCGCCTTGGCGATGCCATCGTTGACGAATTGCTGGAATGCGGCCGCATCCGCGGCATGTTGTGTGCTCACCGTGATGCGCGCCAGCGTGTCGCCGGCGGATGCCGGATCGCGCACCTGGAAAGCGAGAAACTGAGGATCGCCGTCCTGCTTTTCCATCAGAACCGGCCAGGTATCGGGCGCGGCGAAATGCACGACGCCGTCGTCGAGGCTGTAATCGGCGGCGTGCGCGGCCGGCGCCGCGGCGAACAGGGTGAGCAACAACGTCAACGATATTCCCCAAACATTGCATGACTTCATTACGGGTCTCCTACCACTTCCGTAGAGGTAAAACGTGTGAGCGATAACCCCAGCCAGTCCAGTGCCGTGCCGTGGAAAATGCTCGCACGGCCGGCCTCGTCCAGGCCGAGCGCGTCGATGCCGCTGCCGGGCTCCTGTTCGCCCAGCGGAAACGGGTAATCGGTGCCGAGCATTACACGATCGGCGCCGACCACGTCGAGCAGGTATCGCAGCGCTTGTGGATCGTGCACGCAGGAATCGAAATACAGTCGCTTGAAATACTCGCGCGGATTACGCGCATTGTCGGTGGCGACCAGATCCGGGCGCATCCGGAAGCCGTGTTCGATGCGACCAATGGTGAAGGGGAAACTGCCGCCGCCGTGGGCGAAGGCGGCGCGCAGCGACGGCAGGCGTTCCAGCACGCCGCCGAAAATCAGGCTGCACGCCGCGCGCGACTGTTCCGCCGGCATCCCGACCAGCCACGGCAACCAGTACTTCGGCATGCTGTCGGCGCCCATCATGTCCCACGGGTGCACCAAGATCGCCGCGCCCAGATCGGCAGCCGCCTCGAAAAACGAAAACAGCTCCGCCGCATCCAGATTCCAATCGTTGATGTGCGAGCCGATCTGCACGCCTTGCAAACCCAGTTGTTCGACGCAACGCTCCATCTCTTCGATGGCGAGGCGCGGCGATTGCAACGGCACCGTTCCCACCGCCGCGTAATGCGCCGGGAATTTCCGGCAAACTTCGGCTGCATGGTCATTCAAGCAGCGGTGCAGTTCCAGCGCCTGATTGGGTTTGGCCCAGTACGAAAAAAACACGGGCACGGTCGAGATCACCTGCACATTCACGCCGTGCCGCGCGTAATCTTCGATGCGATATTCGGCGTCGAACGCGTTCTGCCAAACCTCGCGAAAGAATTTTCCATCCTTGTAAATCCGATGATGCCCGCCCGCGCGCACCATCAGCGGAAAGCGGTCGTCGCCGTATTTCTCGGCGAGGTTCGGCCACTGCGGCGGCAAGAGATGGGCGTGGGTGTCGATCTTCAACATGCGCCCAAGTATAGAGGCAGGTCGAACGCGCGCGTTTGCGCGATGCGCCGGATCGCATGCCGCGCGCCGCGGAGGATCCCAGTCATGGGTGTGGTTCGTGACCGGTCAGGACGTGCACCAGGCTATCGATGCTGTCGACGATACGGTCGCTGGCGTCCAGCAGCGCCGCGACGAGCGCGGCGGGCAGGTCGGGCGCCGCGCGCAAGCACGCCGCCAATGCTTCTTGCGCGACGCGTAAATCCCTTTGTGTGGAAGGCGCACGCGCTTCGCGCAGCGCTTGCGCGCAGTCGTGCAGCGCATTGCCGCAGTCGTTGGTGAATGCCGACACGGTGGACGGCAACGGCGGATCATGTGTATCCGCGCGCGCGGCTTCCAGCGCCATGGCGGCGCGCATGAAGCGGTTGGCCTGCGCGACCAGCGCTTCCGCGCGTGGCAGGTTGCGGCGGCCGACCGGTTCCTGGCGCAATCGTTCCAGCGATGCCTGCGCGTTGCTGCGCGCTGCACGCGAAGCGGTGCGCGTTTCGAAACGCGCGCGTGCGTCGCCTTGCAAAACCGCGACGAGATAATCGCGATAGGCATCCAGCATTCTGGCCAATGCCGCGCGTTCGCGGCCACGTTCCCATGTCGGCCACGCAAGATACGCGATCAACGCCAACGCGCTGCCGAACACGGTATCGGTGGCGCGCGCGGCCATCGAGGCTTCCGGCGCGACGCCGTAGAACGACAGCAGGATCACCACGAGACCCGTCAGGCACGCGACCGCGATGCCGTAATGCACGGTCGCGAGTTCGCGATAGGCGAAACACAACACGGCGAACAACGCCAGCACCGCCCAGAAATCGCCGAAACCGAAATGTAGCAGCGCGGTGGTCAGCAGCAGGCCAGCCAACGTACCGGCGATGCGCAACAAGCCGAACCGCCAGGTCGCGCCGAAATCCGGTTTCAGCACGATCGCCACGGTCATGGGCATCCAGTAGCCGCGTGAGAGCGGCAGCAGATGCGAAAGGCCCAGCGCGAGCGTGAGACAGACACCGCAACGGATAGCATGGCGGCACGCGACCGAAGACAGGTGCAGGTTGGCGCGCAGGATCGACAATGGGTTGGCCGCTCGCAACGCGCGCGGCAGTTTGAACTCGGCGCTTTGCGCGCGCAGTTCACCGCGGCTGCCGGCGACGTCCGCGTTGCGCGCCGTTGCGCGCAGTTGTCCGCCAAGCGCGGTCGCGCGCGCCCGCGCGACTTGTGCGATCCGCGTATGGGCGATGTCGGGTTCGTTCCATTCCTCCAGCAGTTCCGTTGCAGCCGCGTAATGCGCGAGCGCTTCGTCCGCCGCCGGCGGCGCGGCTTGCTCCAGCGCGTTCGCCAATTTGTCCAGCACGTGCGCGGCGGACTGGCGCGTGGCATGCAAAGCATCGCGCAAACTGGGCGGCGCGCACGTGGATTGCAGATCGGCCAGCGCGAGCAATTCAATGCGCATGCGCTCGGCGAGTTCGGCCAGCACCTGGAATGCCTCGACCGCCCGGCCGCGCGCGCGGCCGCTGCCATATAACATCGATTGCAGATCGTTGAGCGAAGCAGGCAAGGGCACGCTGTCGCCACGCGC
>JBDTAJ010000146.1:0-11779 GCA_039924705.1 Rhodanobacteraceae bacterium | reverse complement strand
GCGAGCCGACATGCAGTTGGCCGGTGGGCGAGGGAGCGAAACGTCCGCGGTAATAATCAGAATCCCTCTCCCTTTGGGAAAGGTGCGGGGGTTCGATCGGATTGATTGGATTATGGGTCACCGAACCCTCACCCGGCGCTGCGCGCCACCCTCTCCCGTCGGGAGAGGGGAGACGCTAGTATGCGGCAGCGTTTGTCACTCGGGGACAGCTCATGAACAGCGCAACCATCGGAGTGCAACCGCGCAGCGAATTCACCCTGCGCGGACTGATCCTCGGCATCGTGATCACGGTGATCTTCACCGCCGCGAATGTCTATTTCGGATTGAAGGCGGGCTTGACGTTCTCGACTTCGATCCCGGCGGCGGTGATCTCGATGGCGATCCTGCGTTATTTCCGCGATGCGACGATCCAGGAAAACAATATCGTGCAGACAGTGGCGTCCGCTGCCGGCACGCTGTCGTCGATCATCTTCGTGTTGCCGGGCCTCATCATCGTCGGCTGGTGGAACGGCTTTCCGTTCTGGATGTCGTTCGGCATCTGCGCCACCGGCGGCATCCTGGGCGTGATGTACACCATCCCGTTGCGGCGCGCGCTGGTGACCGATTCCGACCTGCCGTATCCGGAAGGCGTGGCCTGCGCCGAGGTGCTGAAGGTCGGTTCCGGCGAGGGCGGGGAAACCGCGGCCGAAGGCGCGGAGTCCAGCAGCAATGGATTGAAAGCCGTCATGGCCGGCGCGATCGTGTCGGCGGTGTTCGCGGTGATCGTGCAGACCAAGATTTTCGCGCAGGACGTCGCGCAATATTTCCGGTTCGGCGACAAGGGCGGGGCGACCGGCTACGACTTCAGCCTGTCGTTCGCGCTGTTTGCGGTGGGTCACTTGGTCGGATTGTGGGTCGGCATCGCGATGCTGGTCGGCGCGTTGATCGGCTGGGGCTGGGCGGTGCCGCACTTCACCGCGCTGCATCCAGCCGTCGGTGCGGCGGCGGATGTAGCACAAGGCGCGTGGAGTCACTATGTGCGTTTTGTCGGCGCCGGCACCATCGGCGTGGCTGCGATCTGGACACTGATCAAACTGGTCAAGCCGGTGATCGGTGGACTCGCGAGCGCGATGGCTGCCGCGCGAGTGCGCAAGGCGGGACAAGCCGACACGCTGCCGCGCACCGAGCAGGACATGCCGATCGGCATGGTGGGCCTCATCACGGTGTTGTGCCTGATCCCGATCGCGTGGCTGTTGTGGCATTTTGGCATCGTCAGCAATTTAGGCGCCAGCATCGGCGTGCTGGTGATCGGCGGCGTGATTTTCGTGGTGCTGATGAGTTTCTTCGTCTCCGCGGTGTGCGGCTACATGGCGGGATTGATTGGATCGTCCAATAGCCCGCTGTCGGGCGTCGGAATTCTCGTCGTCATCATCGCCGCGCTATTGCTGGTGCTGGGCGTCAAATCAATGCTGCCGGCCGATGCCGGCAAGGCGCTGGTCGCTTTCGCGCTGTTCATCACCGCGATCGTGTTCGCTGTCGCCTCGATCGCCAACAACAACCTGCAGGATCTGAAAACCGGCCAACTGGTCGATGCGACGCCATCGAAACAGCAGTGGGCGCTGGTGATCGGCGTGATCGCGGGCGCGCTAGTGATCCCGCCCGTGCTGGATTTGTTGAACCACGCTTACGGGTTTCTCGGCGCGCCCGGCGCCGATCCTGCGCGTGCGCTGCCGGCGCCGCAGGCGGGTTTGATTTCCGCGCTGGCGCAGGGCGTGATTACCGGCAACATCGACTGGAGCCTGATCGGGATCGGCGCGGCGATCGGCGTGGGCGTCATCATCCTCGATGAAATCCTGCGCCGCACCGGCAAGTCGGTGAGTCTGCCGCCACTCGCGGTGGGCCTGGGCATCTACCTGCCGACCTCGACCACGCTGATGGTCGTGGTCGGCGCGATCGTCGGTTCGTTCTTCGACAAGCGCGCCGATCGCGGCAAAAATCCTGATGGCACCAAACAACTCGGCGTGTTGCTGGCCTCGGGCCTGATCGTCGGAGAGAGCTTGATCGGCGTGATCATCGCCGCGGTGGTGGCGTTCTCCGGCAAGACATCGCCGCTGGCGGTGGTGGGACCGGGCTTCGACACCGCCTCGATCTTTATCGGCGGCATCGTGTTCGCGGTGGTAATCGCGGTGCTGTACGCGTGGATCACGAGGATGGGCGAGGCGACCGCGTGAAACGCGGTTCGCAACGCAGCGCCATCGATGCCGACCGATTGCGCGTCGCGCCCGATCACCCCAAACTATGACTTCTGGCAGGGTCGGGTGGATGCGTATGGGTGGGCTCGGATTCTTCAAGCGGTGGATGGCCGGCGCGAAACCGCCGCCGGACATCAAACCGGTCGAGCGCCGACAGGCGCCGCGCGTGCAGGGCGCGTTGGGCACGCGCGTGTTGGTGGTGGATGATTCGCCGACCATCTGCGCGGTGCTGGGCAAGATGCTGGGCCAAGATGGTTACACCGTGCTGAAAGCGCCCGACGGCGAAACCGCGGTCACGCTCGCACGCACGGAAAAACCGGAACTTATCTTTCTCGACATCGTGCTGCCGGGCATCAACGGGTTTTCCGTGTTACGCACGCTGCGCCGCGACCCGCAGACCCAACACATTCCGATCGTCATGATCAGCGGAAATCTGCAAGCCACCGAGCAGTTCTACGTACAGCGCTTCGGCGCCGACGATTTCATGAAGAAGCCGTTTGGCCGCGCCGAGGTGTTCGAGCGCCTCCGCGCGCTGGTGCGATCCGGCCGCCTGGCCGCGCGCGCGCCGAGCGCGCCGACGTCTATGCCGATCGATCCCGGCATGACCGCGGAGGAGTGGAACGCGATTCCGGATATCGCGATGCCGGATTCGGATACGCGCGATGCGGCCGCGCACGGCGCGCCGGTGGACGTTCCCGCGGAACGGGTGTGACCGGTGGCGGCCACGAAACGGTGGTACGGCTCGACGCGTGGTTATGGGCCGCGCGTTTCTACAAGACCCGCGCACGGGCCAAGCAGGCGATCGTCAATGGCCGCATCGCGATCGATGGTGCGGCGTGCAAACCGTCGCGGCCTGTGCATGCCGGCGATCGGCTGACCATCACGCGTGGCGAGGAACGTTTCGAGATCGACGTGCTGACACTGGCCGAAAAGCGCGGGTCGGCCGCGGTCGCCCAGACGCTATATGGAGAATCCGAAGCATCGCGCACCGCGCGTGATGCCTTGCGCGAACAAAAGCGCGCCGAACGCGCCGGTTACCGCGCGCCGTCAGGCAAGCCGGACAAACGAGCACGACGATTGATCCGTGCGCTCGGCGATATCGAGGCGATGTAGCGGGCATTTGCGGGAGCGAGCTTGCTCGCGACAGCGCCATGCAAACTATTGCGCTGAACCGTCAGCAAGCTGGCTCCTACAACAATCCTTTTAATCGATACAGCGCTTCCAATGCCTCGCGTGGTCGAGGCCATTGCGCTTTTGCGATGCCAGTGGCATCGCGAGCAATGGCTGAGGTGGACAGGACGCCGATCAGAAAATACGCCATGGAAGGTTACTTGCTTCGATGCAAAAACCTCACTCGCTTCTATATCAGTGACTTCAGACGATACAAGGCATCAAGTGCCTGACGTGGAGTGAGTACATCGGGATCGATTTCGCGTAACGCCTGTTCGATCGCGGAAGGATCGTGGCGCGCGAACAGATCGGATTGCGGAACGGCGTGCGGTGCGTCACCGTCGCGATCGCCGGCCCACGCCGCCGCGTGTTCGCCGCGCTCGAGCATCGCCAGCGTGTGTTTGGCATCCGCGATTACCGCCTTCGGCACACCGGCCAGCGCCGCAACCTGCAAACCGAAACTGCGATTGGCAGGACCGTCCTTGACCGCATGCATGAACACGAGCTGGTCGTCCCCTTTCTTGTCGCGGTGCTCGACCGCGTCCAGATGCACGTTGGCGATGCCATCGTACTGCGCGGACAATTGCGTCAGTTCGAAGTAATGCGTTGCAAACAATGTGTAGGCGCGGTTGATACCTGCCAGGTGCACCGCCGCCGCGCGCGCCAGCGCGAGGCCGTCGTAGGTTGAGGTGCCACGGCCAACTTCGTCCATCAACACCAGACTGTTCGACGTGGCATTGTGCAGGATGTTGGCGGTCTCGCTCATCTCGACCATGAAGGTGGATTGCCCGCGCGCAAGATCGTCGCCCGCGCCGATGCGGGTGAAGATGCGGTCGATCGGACCTATGCTTGCCGCGCGCGCGGGCACAAAACTGCCGATGTGCGCGAGCAACACGATCAATGCACACTGGCGCATGTAGGTGCTCTTGCCGCCCATGTTGGGGCCGGTGATCACCAGCATCCGGCGCGCGTCGTCGAGTTCCAGATCGTTCGGCTCGAACGGCTCCTCGCGGACCTGTTCCACAACCGGATGACGCCCGCGTTCGATCACGATGCCGGGGGTGTCGGTCAGTTGCGGACACGACCAATCCAGCGCGTGTGCGCGTTCGGCAATCGCCGCGAGCACGTCGAGTTCCGCGATCGCGTTCGCGGCCTGCTTCAAGGGTTTCAGGCGTTCGGTCAGGGCATCCAGAACGCCTTCGTACAAGGCGCGCTCGCGCATCAACGTGCGTTCCTTCGCCGACAGCACTTTGTCCTCGAAGGTTTTCAGTTCCTCGGTGACATAACGCTCGGCATTCTTGGTGGTCTGCCGACGCGTGTAATGCATGGGCGCTTTGTCTGACAGCGCCTTGCCGAACTCGATGTAATAGCCGTGCACGCGGTTGTAGCCGACCTTGAGCGTATTGATGCCGGTCGCGACGCGCTCGCGTTCTTCCAGTTGGATCAGGAATTGATCGGCATTCGTGGAAAGCTGACGCAGCTCGTCCAGATCAGCGTCGTAGCCGTCGGCGATCGCGCCGCCGTCGCGCAACAATACCGGAGGACGTTCGATGATCGCGTTCGCCAGAAACGTTGCAGTGTCCGCGTGTTCGCCGATGCGCTCGACGAGTTCGTGTAGCGGCGGGCTGTCGAGCGCGGCGATCGTTGTGCGCAATGCGGGGGCCGCAGCCAGCCCGTCGCGCAAGGTCGCCAGATCGCGCGGCCGCGCCGAACGCAACGCCACACGCGAGAGAATCCGTTCCAGATCGCCGATCGCGCGCAGCTGTTCGCGCAGTGACTCGAACGCACGCGAATCGATCAGTGTGCCCAACGCCTGATGACGCCGTCGCAGGGTGTCGCGATCCCTCAGCGGACGATGCAGCCAGCGCCGCAACGCGCGCGCGCCCATCGGCGTGATCGTGGCATCCAGCACACCGAGCAGGGTGTAGCGCGGATCGCCGCTGGCGTGGGTGTCCAGTTCCAGATTGCGGCGCGTGGCCGCATCCATCGCCACCGTTTCGTCCGATTTCTCGACCGCCAACCCGGAGAGATGCGGCAGCGCGGCTTTCTGGGTTTCCTGCAGGAAACCCAAGAGACACCCCGCCGCGCCGATCGCGGCCGTCATCGATTCCGCGCCGTATCCGGAAAGATCGCGCGTGCCAAGGAAGCGCGTCAATTCGCGGCGCGCGCTGATCTCATCGAAATGCCACGGCGCGCGTTTGCGCAAGCCCGGCAGACCAGCCACGAACACGGGCCACGCGACTTCCTCGGAAACCAGCGTTTCCGCCGGTTGCAGCCGCGCGATTTCCGCGGCCAGCGATTGCGCGTCGCTCACTTCGGACAACAGGAATCGCCCGCCGGCGAGATCCGCCCACGCCAAACCGTAACCTTGTTTGTCGGAAGCGATCGCCAACAATAAATTGTCGCGCCGCGCAGGCAGCAGCGCGTCGTCGGTCACGGTGCCGGGCGTCACCACGCGCACCACGCGCCGCTCCATCGGCCCCTTGCCGTTTGGATCGCCGATCTGCTCGCAGATCGCCGCCGATTCGCCCAGCCGCACCAGTTTGGCGAGATACCCCTCCACGGCGTGATAGGGCACGCCCGCCATCGGGATCGGCGCGCCGGCCGATTGCCCGCGCTGGGTCAAGGTGATGTCGAGAAGGCGCGCGGCTTTGCGCGCATCGTCGTAGAACAGCTCGTAGAAGTCGCCCATCCGGAACAACAGCAGCGTCTGCGGGTGCTCCGCCTTGGCGGCGAAGTACTGGCGCATCAGCGGCGTGTGCTGGGTAAAATCGTCGTTCATCGGCGCATGACGTGCGGCGTCGGTTGGAGTAAAAAGAAAGGTTGGCAACCCCGAGTTTCGCATGGACACGCCGCAAGTTCCCACCGATGCGCAATTGCACGCGATTGCGCAAACCATCGCCGAAGCGCTGAGCCAGCGCGGACAAATGCTGGTCGCGGCGGAATCCTGCACCGGCGGCTGGATCGCCAAGGTGTTGACCGATCTGCCCGGCAGTTCGGCGTGGTTCGAGTGCGGCATCGTGGCTTACAGCTACGAGGCGAAAGAAGCCTTGCTGGGCGTCAATCCGCATACACTGGAACACGCTGGCGCGGTGAGCCAGGAAACCGCGAACGAAATGGTGTCCGGCGCGCTGGCGCGGTTCGGCGCCAGCGTGGCGGTGGCGGTGACCGGCATCGCCGGACCTTCCGGCGGCACCGCGGACAAACCGGTCGGAACCGTATGGATCGCTTGGAAGCGACGGGGCGGATACGCGCGCGCGGAAGTGTTCCATTTCCCCGGCGATCGCGAGGCGGTGCGTCGCCAGACCGTGGCGCGCGCGCTGGAAGGGGTTCGGAAAATCCTTACGGCGTAATACGGCGCGGGCCCGCTACCCTGCAATACGTGCTATGAAATAATCTCCCACATGGGCTGCAACGTCGCAGCCGCTGAGACCAAACACCTACATACTCGCCGCCAGTCAAACATCGAGGTACACGCAATGGACGACAACAAGCGCCGCGCACTCGCTTCCGCGCTGAGCCAGATCGAAAAACAGTTCGGCAAGGGCGCGGTGATGCGCATGGGCGATCGGGCCAATGAGGCGTTCGAGGTGGTGTCCACCGGTTCGCTGGGGCTGGACATCGCGCTCGGCATCGGTGGCTTGCCGCGCGGGCGCGTGGTCGAAATCTACGGCCCGGAGTCCTCGGGCAAGACCACGTTGACGCTGCAGGTGATCGCCAATTGCCAACGCAACGGCGGTACAGCGGCGTTCGTGGACGCCGAGCACGCGCTGGATCCCGGCTACGCCGAAAAACTCGGTGTCAATGTCGATGACTTGCTCGTCTCGCAACCCGACACCGGCGAGCAGGCGCTGGAAATCGCCGACATGCTGGTGCGTTCCAACGCGGTCGATGTGGTGGTGGTGGACTCGGTTGCGGCCTTGACGCCGAAAGCGGAGATCGAGGGCGAGATGGGTGATTCCCACGTCGGCCTGCATGCCCGGCTGATGAGCCAGGCGCTGCGCAAGCTCACCGCCAATATCAAGCGCTCCAACACGCTGGTGATCTTCATCAACCAGATCCGGATGAAGATCGGCGTGATGTTCGGCAGCCCGGAAACCACCACCGGCGGCAACGCGCTGAAGTTCTATGCCTCGGTGCGCCTCGATATCCGTCGGATCGGCGCGGTCAAGAAGGGCGACGAGGTGATCGGTTCGGAAACGCGTGTGAAAGTGGTCAAGAACAAGGTCGCGCCGCCGTTCCGCTTCGCGGAGTTCGAGATCCTCTATGGCGAGGGAACCTCGCGCGAAGGCGAGTTGATCGAGATGGGCGTGGCCAACAACCTGGTCGAAAAATCCGGCGCTTGGTACAGCTACGGCGGCGAACGCATCGGGCAGGGCAAGGAAAACGCCCGTCAATATCTGAAGGATAATCCCAGCGCCGCTAAGACGCTCGACGATTCTTTGCGCGCCAAGCTCCTGGTCGGCAACGGCAAAGCCGCGCCGGTGGCCGTTTCCGAGGACGCCGAGGAAGTGGAAGCGTAACAACGTACTTCAATGCAGCGCCGTCCACGCAAGAAGAGCACGTCGCATGAAAATGGCGCACAGCGCAGTGCCTACGACCGCGGCCTGGGCCTGCTGATGCGACGCGAGTATTCGCGCCGCGAACTGCGCGCGCGGCTCCTTCGCGACGGTGGCGAGGAAACGGAAGCCGACGAAGCACTGACGCGCCTGAGTCAACAGGAATATCAGAACGACGCGCGTTTTGCCGAGATGATTCTGCGCGCGCGCATCGCGCAAGGTTATGGGCCGACGCGTATCCGCGCGGAACTTCGCTCGCACGGATTGGCTGAGAGGACGATCCGTGTGCTGATCGATGGTGCAGAAGCCGATTGGGAAGCACTGGCTGGGGCGCAACTGCGCAAGAAATACGGACGCAAGCCGGCCTCCGATCATGCCGAACGCGGCAAGGGCGTGGATTTCCTCTTGCGCCGCGGCTTCGCTGCCGCCACAGTAAGGGTCGTCACCCACGCCTACGTGGACGATGCCGGGGCTCTCGACTGACGCAGATCGACGGGCGCCGATGCGTCGCCCTTGGCGTGTTTTTTTCCCGATTGCGCGCCACTACATGAAAACCTCCGACATCCGTTCGACCTTCCTCGAGTTCTTCCGCGGCAAAGGCCACACCATCGTGCCTTCGGCCACGCTGGTGCCGGCCAACGATCCGACCCTGTTGTTCACCAATTCGGGGATGGTGCAATTCAAGCATGCCTTTCTCGGCAGCGAGAAGTTGCCATACGCGCGCGCGGTCGACGTGCAGCGCTGCCTGCGTGCGGGGGGCAAGCACAACGATCTGGATTCGGTCGGCTACACCGCCCGCCACCACACGTTTTTCGAGATGCTCGGCAACTGGTCGTTCGGCGACTATTTCAAGCGCGAAGCGATCGAGTGGGCGTGGGAATTGTTGACCCGCGTCTTGAAGCTGCCGCCCGAAAAACTGTGGGTGACGGTCTATCACACCGACGACGAGTCGCACGCAATCTGGAAAGATACGATTGGCATTCCCGCTGAACGCATCGTGCGCATCGGCGACAACAGGGGCGCACCTTTCGCCTCCGATAATTTCTGGCAGATGGCCGACACCGGCCCCTGCGGGCCGTGCACCGAAATCTTCTATGACCACGGCGCGGACGTGCCGGGTGGACCGCCTGGCTCCTCTGATGAAGATGGCGACCGTTACATCGAAATCTGGAATCTGGTCTTCATGCAGTTCGATCGCGCCGCCGACGGCACGCTCTCGCCGTTGCCCGCGCCATGCGTGGACACCGGCATGGGGCTGGAGCGCCTCGCCGCGGTGTTGCAGCATGTGCATTCCAATTACGAAATCGATCTGTTCCAGCATCTGATCGGCGCGGCGGCGAAGTTCACCGGCTGCGCGGATCGCGAGAACAAATCGCTGCGCGTGATCGCCGATCACATCCGCGCCTGCACATTCCTGATTATTGACGGCGTGCTGCCGTCCAACGAAGGTCGCGGTTACGTGCTACGCCGGATCATCCGCCGCGCGTTGCGGCACGGCTGGATGCTCGGTGTACGCGGCGAATTCTTCTGGAAGATGGTCGCGACTCTAGCCAAGGAAATGGGCGGGGCGTATCCGGAATTGGTACGCAAACGCGCGTTCGTGGAAGAAGCGTTGCGTGCCGAGGAACAACGCTTCGGCGAGACGTTGGAACACGGCATGCGTGTGTTCGAGGAAGTCGCCGCGCGCGCAGGTGGCAAGATCATCGCCGGCGCCGATGCGTTTCGGCTGTATGACACCTACGGTTTCCCGGTCGATCTCACCGCCGACATTGCGCGTGAACGCGGCTTGTCGGTGGACATGGCCGGTTTCGAACGCGCGATGGAAGAGCAACGCACCCGCGCGCGCGCGGCCAGCCGCTTCGAGGGCAAGGGCCAGTTGCCGGCGGAACTCGCCAGCGCACTGCCACCGACGCAATTCCTCGGTTACGAATCGCTGGAGGCCGATGGCTGCAAGGTGCTCGCGATCGTGCGCGAAGGGCGCAGCGTCGGGACATTGGCGCCGGACGAACGCGCGGCGATCGTCCTCGATCGCACGCCGTTTTATGCTGAGTCCGGCGGTCAGGTCGGCGATGCCGGCGCGCTGGAACATGCCGACGGCCGCTTGATCGTCGAAGACACCTTGAAGTTCGGTGGTCAGTTCCACGGGCATGTCGGGCATTGGCAGGGCAGCGCACCGTTGCGCGTTGGCGCCAAGGTGCTTGCGCACGTTGATGGAGAGCGCCGGCAGGCGACGATGTTGAACCATTCGGCGACGCATTTGCTGCACGCTGCGTTGCGCCAAGTGCTGGGTGAACACGTCACGCAAAAAGGTTCGCTCGTTGCGCCGGACCGGCTGCGTTTCGACTTCTCGTATTTCCAGCCGCTGAAGCCCGATGAAATGCGTCGCATCGAGAATATGGTGAACGATCAGGTGCGGCGCAACCACGAGGCGCGGATACACGCGATGGGTTATCAGGAAGCCATCAACTTTGGCGCGATGGCGTTGTTCGGCGAAAAATACGGCGACCGCGTACGCGTACTCAAGATGGGCGAATTCTCCATCGAACTTTGCGGCGGCACGCATGTCTCACGCACCGGTGACATCGGTCTGTTCAAGATCGTGTCGGAATCGGGTGTCGCGGCCGGTGTGCGCCGGATCGAGGCGGTCACAGGCGCCGGTGCGATGGATCTCGTCAGCGATGAGGAACGCCGGCTCGTCGATCTCGCCAATCTGTTGTCGGCCAGCACGAACGATGTGGTCGACAAACTGCGTCAATTGATCGAGCGCCAGAAGAAACTCGAGCGCGAGCTCGACACACTGAAATCCAAAAACGCCGGTGTCGCCACCGGCGATCTCGCCGCGCAGGCGCGCGATGTCGCCGGCATCAAACTAGTCGCTGCGCGCGTCGATGGATTGGACGCGAAAGCCTTGCGCGACGCAGTCGATGCCTTGAAGCAGAAATTGCGCGACTGCGTGGTACTGCTCGCCGCCGGTGCGGACGGCAAGGTTGCATTGGTTGGCGGCGTGCACGGCGCGGCGCTGTCGCAGGTCAAGGCCGGCGAAGTCGTCGCGCACGTCGCCACACGGATCGGCGGCAAAGGTGGCGGCCGGCCGGACATGGCGCAAGGGGGCGGGGTCGATTCGCCGGCGCTGGATCAGGCGCTGGCCGCTTTGCCCGATTGGCTGGCGGACAAACTCGACTGACCCTCGTCGTGCAAAATGCCCCGCGACGCGGCAAAAAGCAACGCTCCGTTGCGTGCTCGGCGGCGGCTCGGCTATATTTACGGGCTGGGTTACACGGCCCCTCTCATTGATCGCTGAAATAACGCCAGGGGAAGCGATGGGCGCGGCGAGCCATGGCCGGATCGCGTCGTGCGCGACTCGGTTGAACGGGCGCCGCGGATACGGGTCTGACGTATTGACGATAAGGAGCATCGACATGCTGATTCTGACCCGCCGCGTCGGCGAAACGCTGATGATCGGCGATGAGGTGACGGTCACCGTGCTGGGCGTGAAAGGCAATCAGGTGCGCATCGGCATCAATGCTCCAAAGGAAGTCGCCGTGCATCGCGAGGAGATTTTCCAGCGCATCAAGCACGAACACGACCCGGCTGCGGCAGTGCCCTCCGCGGGCGAAAGCGACGCGCACCATTGATGTGTCGTTGCACTTTACCGCCGCGCGTTCTGCCGATACCCTTGTGCGCTTGTTGCGTTCGCGTCGCAGCGAACACGCTGCGTGCGAAGTGCCACCAATGATCGGAGAGGTGCCCGAGAGGCCGAAGGGGCTCCCCTGCTAAGGGAGTATCGGGTCAAAAGCCTGATCGAGGGTTCGAATCCCT
>JBDTAJ010000145.1:0-5922 GCA_039924705.1 Rhodanobacteraceae bacterium | reverse complement strand
TTGCCGAAGGTGCGTTGGCCCATCAGCAGCGCGCGGTGATCGTCTTTCAATGCGCCGTGGCCACAGGCGCCGATACCGGATGCGCCAACGTCAACCCCTTCAACACGTGCAGCGCTTCCGACAGTGCATAGTCGTCCACCGCCAGCTTGCCGGCATCGTTGGACGTCGCGATGTCGGCCGAGGCGGTGGCCTGTAGATGGTTGGGCAGATCGCTCTCGTGTTCGTCGCCGGCCGGCGCGTCGCTCGCCGCGGCCACCGTGAGATTGCCCAACGCGATGTCGGGCGAGATGCCGGCGGCCTGGATCGAGGTGCCATCCGGCGTGTAATAACGCGCGGTGGTGAGTTTCACCGCCTCGCCGTCGTTCAAGGGCAGGATGGTTTGCACCGAACCCTTGCCGAAGGTGCGCTGGCCCATCAGCAGCGCGCGGTGATCGTCCTTCAGCGCGCCGGCCACGATCTCCGCCGCGGACGCCGTGCCGTTGTCGACCAGCACCACCATCGGCGCACCGTCCAGGAGATCGCCGGGCGTCGCGCTGAAAGCGAGATCGGCCTGTTCCAATCGTCCCTTGGTGGTGACGATGGTGCCGGTGTTCAAGAACGCATCGGAGACGCCCACCGCCGCGGTCAGCAAGCCGCCGGGATTGGAGCGCAGATCCAGCACCGCGCCGCGCAACGGTCCGGATTTTTTCTGCAAGTCGCCGAGCTTGCGATCGAGATCGCTGGCGGTGTCTTCCTGGAATTGGCTGATGCGGATGTAGGCATAGCCCGGCTCCAGCAGGCGCGTCTTGACGCTGCCGACGCGGATGCGCTCGCGCACCAGCGCGATAGTCACCGGCTTGTGCGCGCCTTCGTGCAGGATGCCCAATGTGATTTTTGTTCCCGGCGGACCGCGCAATTCCTTGACGGCGGCGTCCAGCGCATCCGCCTGCACGTTCATGCCGTCGATCGACACGATCACGTCGCCGGACTTGATGCCGGCGCGCGCGGCGGGGGTGTCGTCGATCGGCGCGATGATGCGCAACTGGTCGTTCAATTGCGCGACCTCGATGCCGAGCCCGGCATACGCGCCGGTGGTGTCCTCGGTCAGGTCTTTCAGCTCGCTCGCGTCGAGATAATCGCTGTGCGGATCGAGCCCCGCCAACATGCCGCGGATCGCCGAATGCATCAGCGTCTTGTCGTCCACCTTGTCGACGTAGGCCTGCTTGACCAGTTCGTAGACGCGCGTGAAGGCGCGGATGTCGGCAAGATCGGGCGTGCCGGTGTCGATTTCGGCCGGCGCGGTGGTTGAAGTAGCGGTGGCTGACGCGGCAGCGGTAGGTTTGAGCGCGCCCGGCTTGATCGGCTTCACCACATCGGGTGGCGATTTCGCCGGCGCGTCCTGGGTTGCGGGCGATGACGCGGGCGGCGCGGCCACGGCGAAGCCGCCGCAAGCCATGAGCAGCAGGAAAAGCAAACGTGGGGTGAGGGACATGGACATCGATCGCGGGGCGTTGCGCCGATTATGCGGCAACGGCGTGAGAAAGGCGTACACACTCTCTGTCATTCCGGCCTGCGCCGGAATGACGATCAACAGCATCAATGCTTTTCCGCAAGCCACCCCCGCGCATCCACCGGCTGGCCATCCTTGCGGATTTCGAAGTAGGCGCCGGTTTGACCCTGGCCGCGGCCGACGGTGGCGAGCGCCTGGCCCGGCTTGACCCAGTCGCCGGCCTCGACCAATGCTGCCTCGTTGTTGCCGTACAGGCTCAGGTAACCGCCGCCGTGATCGACGATCACCAGCATCCCGTAGCCGCGCATGAAATCCGACCATGCCACCCGGCCGTAGGCGATTGCATGCACCTCGGCGCCCGCTTTTGCCGCGATCAACAATCCGTGCGACAACACGCCCGTGCCCGCGCGGGGGGCGCCCGCGGCCGGCCACGGAAGTTGTCCGCGCAATTGCGCGAACGGGCGCTCGACGCCGAGTTCTTTCGGTATATCGGCGAACACGTCCTTCAATTTTTCCAGCAATTGATTGAGCGCCTGCGCGTCGCGTTGCAGCGCATCCAGCTTGTCCTTTTGTTCGGCGAGCTGCGCGTCGGCCACGGCCAGCAGATGCTGTTGCGCGTCGCGCGCCTGTTCCAGCGTCTGCAGGTCCTGCGCGCGCTGATTCCGTGACATTTGCAGCGCAAGTTGCTGGTTGGCAATCGTCAATTTGACTTGATCCAGCTTCGCCATGTCGCCGAGCAGCGCGCGGATGCGTCGCACACGGTCGTCCTGGAAATAGCGCGAATACACCAGCGCGCGCGCGGTCCGGCCGATATCCTGGTCGCCCAGCAATATCGACAGATCCGAACCGCGGTTCAGCGCATACGCCGCGCGCAGCAATTGCGCCAGCGCTTTGCGCTGGCCGGAGAGTTTCGTTTCCAGTGTCTCGCGTTCGGCGTCGAGATTTGTCAGCGCAGCGGATTTTTCCTCGATCGCCGCATCGGCGTCGTGCAGCGCGCGCGCTGCGTCGCTCAATTGCCGAGCCTGTTGCGCCAGCGTGGCATTAAGGTTCTCGCGCTGCGCCGCGGTGGCGCGCTGCTGCTGGGCGATCTGCGCGACAGCGGCGCGCACCGCGTCGAGTTTCTGTTGTGCTTGCGCCTGCTGTCCCCTGCGCTGCGCGTCATCAGGGGTTTGTGCGTTCAAATCGCTGCAGCCCAACGCGGCGAACAGCGCGAGCGCCCACAACGGGCGCGCAGAGCGGAAGGTTCTGGAGGGTCTCATCGCACGCATTATCCATGCACTGCGGATCCACAGTCGGCGACAGACTTTTTGTGGCAAAGGGTGACTTCGCGCGCCCGGCATGGCCCAATACCGGCATGCTCAACAAACTCTGGCTCGGCTTCTTTCTCACCGCGGCGGTCGCGGCGCTGGCGCGCTGGTTGATCGGCGGCGATGCGGCGGTGTTCGCGGCCTTGGTCGGCGCGTTGTTCGAGATGGCGAAATTATCCGTCGAGGTGATGGTGCTGCTGTTCGGCACGTTGACCTTGTGGCTGGGTTTTCTCGCCATCGCCGAGCGCGCGGGGCTGGTCGATGCACTGGCGCGTGCGCTCGGGCCGTTGTTCGCGCGGCTGATGCCGGGTGTGCCGCGCGGGCATCCGGCGATCGGCCTCATCACGCTCAACTTCGCCGCCAATGCGTTGGGCCTCGACAACGCCGCCACGCCGATCGGCCTGCGCGCAATGCGCGAATTGCAAACGCTCAATCCCAGTAACGACATCGCCAGCAATGCGCAGATTCTGTTTCTGGTGTTGAACGCCTCGTCGCTGACCTTGCTGCCGGTGACGATTTTCATGTATCGGATACAGCAAGGCGCGCTCGACCCCACCATCGTATTCGTGCCGATCCTGCTGGCGACTTCCGCATCGACGCTTACCGGATTGCTCAGCGTCGCGGTGATGCAGCGCCTGAAAGTCTGGGACTCGGTGGTGCTGGCGTGGCTGGGCGGTTTCGCTCTGATGCTCGGCGTTTTCATCTATGCGCTGTCGGGGATGCCGCCCGCGCGGCTCGCCGCGTTCTCCTCGCTGCTTGGCAACCTGCTCCTGTTCGGCATCATCATCGCTTTTCTGATCGCCGGGATGATCAAAAAGGTGCCGGTGTACGAATGCTTCATCGAAGGCGCCAAACAGGGTTTCGAGGTTTCCAAAAATCTGTTGCCGTATCTGGTCGCGATGCTATGCGCGGTCGGCGTGCTGCGCGCGTCGGGCGTGCTGGACTACGCGTTGGAAGGCCTGCGCTGGCTGGCGACCGCCGCGCATCTGGATACGCGTTTCGTCGATGCGATGCCGACCGCGTTCGTCAAACCGTTCTCCGGCAGCGCCGCGCGCGCGATGTTGATCGAAACCATGCAACACACCGGCGTCGATAGCTTCGCCTCGCGACTGGCCGCGACCGTGCAGGGCAGCACCGAGACCACGTTCTACGTGCTGGCGGTGTATTTCGGCGCGGTCGGCATCAAGCGCGCGCGTCACGCGGTCGGTTGCGCGCTGCTGGCCGATCTTGCCGGCGTAATCGCCTCGATCGGCGTGTGTTATTGGTTCTTCGGCTAGCCGCGTTGCCAGACCAGACACCGGTTGTTGGCCGGCATCGCCACATCGTCGATCAGGTAAAATCTGGCGCCGCGCGCCATTGCATCGACCGCCTCGAAATCGCGGATGCCCATGCGCGGCGACTGCGCCTTCAACCACGCATCGAACGCCGCATTGCTGGCGCTGGTGGACTCTCCGCCATAGTTGAATGGCCCGTACACCATCAGCTTGGCGTTCTCGCCGATCACCTCCGGCAATCGCGCGAACATCGCGCGCGCTTCGTCCCAAGCCATGATGTGCAAGGTGTTGGCGCTGAACACGGCGTCATGGCGAGCCGCCGGCCACGTTGCATCGTTGGCATCCAGCTCGATCGGCGCCGGCGTGTTGGGCAACGCCGCTTCGTCCAGCCACGTGCGGATGCCGGGCAGGTTCTCTGCGCGATCCGACGCCTGCCAGACCAGATGCGGCAGCGCCGCCGCGAAATACACCGCGTGTTGCCCCGTGCCGCTGCCGATCTCCAGCACGCGTTGACGATCGGCAAAATGTTCGCGCAGCACGGCCAGGATCGGCTCGCGATTGCGCTCGCTGGCGGGGCTGAAAGGCTTGTCGATCATCATCGGTTCCGTTTGATTGCGCGCGGCCTTCACGTTTCAAGGACTGCCGTGCGGCGATACAGGGACATGATTATCCGTCCTCCGCGTCTTTTTTCGAACGTTGCGCTCTGCGCATTTTATCTACTCGCCGGCTGCGCCGGCATGACGCCCCAACAATTCGCCGGCGCCGCGCCGCGCTTCGATCCGGTCGCGTATTTCACCCGCCCTACAAGATCGTGGGGTGTCATCGAGAACCGATCGGGCGATCCGAAAAGTCGCTTTCGCACATCGATGATGGGCAAGCCCGACGGCGACGGTATCACCATCACCCAGGATTTCACTTATCAGGACGGCCATACGCAGCAACGCATCTGGCATCTCAAGCGCATCGACGAGCACCGCCGCGACGCCACCGCGTCGGACGTGATCGGCGTCGCCACGGGTTACGCCTACGGCAACAGTTTCAACTGGAATTACACCCTGCAGTTGAAAGCCAGCAACCCGCTGTCGCGCGTGCACATGCAGCACTGGATGTACTTGACGACGGCGGCGATCTCCTGATCAACCGCGTGGTGACCAAGCTCGGCATCATCGTCGCCGAGACCACCGAGTATTTCCACCGTGGCGCGGGCGAGATGCCCATGGTTAGCGAGCCGCGTTGATCCGTTTGCAATCAGGGCTTCGGTGATCGCTGTCTTATTTCTCCCCGATGAAATCCATCTTGCCGATGTCCGCGCCGGCCACGCGCAGGATGTCGTAGGCGGTGGTGCAATGGAAATAAAGGTTCGGCAGGGCAAAGCCGAGCAGGTATTCGATGCCGGTGAAATCCATCTCGCCGTTGCGCATCTTCAGGTGGATGTTGCGGCCCTCGCTGCCGTCGATCTGTTCGGGTTTGAAGGTCTTGACGTGGGCGATGGCGGCGTCGATGCGCGCGTAGACCTGTGCCAGCGTAGTCTCGTTGTCTTCGAAGCTTTTCGGCTCGACGCCGGCCAGGCGCGCCGCGCCGCGCGCGGCCATGTCGCAGGCGATCTGCACCTGCTTGACCAGCGGCAGCATGTCGAAGATCAGCCGCTGTTGCAGCAGCGCGTCGGGCTCGGCGCCCTTGGCTTTCGCGTGGGCTTCGCCTTTCTTGAGCACGTTGGTGAGATTGGTCAGCGCGCGCACGAACACGGGCACGGAGGCTTGGTACATCGAAATCGTCATGACGAACTCCTGTTGAAAGAAAAAACGAACGCGTGATACATGAGGACGAATGCGGTCGTTGCAATCCTCTACGC
>JBDTAJ010000144.1:0-6511 GCA_039924705.1 Rhodanobacteraceae bacterium | reverse complement strand
CGCATCGCGTCCCAGGTTTTCGCTTCGGCCGTCATGTTGCCGGCGCTGACCTCCTGGATTTCAGCGATGTGATGCGCGACATGCGTGGTGAGCAACGACAGCAGCGTCGGTTGCGGCAGATTCGGATTGGCGGTGGAAAGAAAATCGGCGATGGCCTTGGCGTTCGTATTGAGATTTTGCATCGCCGCCGCACGGCCGGCATCGTCGTGTGCGAAGGTGGCGTCGGTATAAGCCTTCACCGCACCCAGTGACCGGCGAGCAAGGTCAGCATCCGATCTCCGGCAGGCTTGCCATAGAAGCTGCCGACCGCGGCGGCGATCTGTTTGGCGTTGGCGACCACGCGATCGGCCGCGGCACTCATCTTGTCCGCTTGGTGGTCGTGTGCCGCGAACAGATATGCGCGGGTGGCCTCGACATGGCCCAGCCACAATGTGCGCAGCGTTTGTGCGAGCGCCGACGGCGCGGGCGTTGTCGCCATATCGCGGGTTATCGCCGTCGCGGTGGCGGCGTGTTCGTGGCCGGGATGGGCCAAAGCGTCCATCGGCGTTGCCGCAAGGGGCAGCACGATTGCCATCGCCAAGACGAGTTGTTGGGAGCGGTTCATGGAAACTCCGTAACGGATCAGATCGCGGATCGCTACTTGAACAGTGTCGCCAACGCATCGGACATCACAATATGTATATGTGCAAAGCTTTTTACAACTTATTTTCAGGTGGATTGATGCAAACGCGAGCGACCGCACAGGCTATGGTTTGAAGCAACCCAAGAAGGACAACGGTTGTGTGCTCGACGGTCGACGGTGAACGGTGGAACCATATGCCGTCGCTGGCTTTCACTGAAATTAAGACCCCAGACAAAAAAACGGCCGCGCAAAGCGGCCGTTTCGTCAGCGGATGAGTAGTAGGCTACTTACGCCTCGAACACCCCGCGCATTTTCTTCATCGCGTTGGCTTCGAGCTGGCGGATGCGCTCGGCGGAAACACCGTAGTCGTCGGCGAGATCCTGCAAGGTGGCCTTGTCCTCGGCCAGCCAGCGGCGGCGGATGATGTCGCGGGTGCGCTCGTCGAGTTTCGCCAGCGCCTGTTCCAGCGTGTCGAGTTGGTGTTCTTCCTGATCGGCGGCGGCAACCGACAGATACGGATCGGCGCCGTGGTCTTCCAGATAGGCCACGGGAGCGGGCGGCGCATCATCGTTGTCGTCGTTGGGCAGAT
This sequence comes from Rhodanobacteraceae bacterium, assembly GCA_039924705.1. GTDB lineage: Bacteria > Pseudomonadota > Gammaproteobacteria > Xanthomonadales > Rhodanobacteraceae > 66-474. The sequence continues at coordinate 5,300 of JBDTAJ010000144.1, read as the reverse complement.
CGAAACCGACATCGCGGCCGGACAGGCGGGATTCCATTTCGCGCACGGTCGCTTCCGGCACGCCCAGATCTTTCGCCACCGTGCGCACTTCCTCGGCGTTCAACCAGCCAAGGCGTTTCTTCGACTTGCGCAGGTTGAAGAACAACTTGCGCTGCGCCTTGGTGGTGGCGACCTTGACGATGCGCCAGTTGCGCAGGATGAATTCGTGCATCTCGGCGCGGATCCAGTGCACGGCGAAACTGACCAGGCGCACACCGTGATCGGGATCGAAACGCTTGACCGCTTTCATCAGACCGATGTTGCCTTCCTGGATTAGGTCGGCGATCTGCAGACCATAACCGTTGTAGCCACGTGCGACGTGCACCACGAAGCGCAGGTGCGCCAGCACCAGTTCGCGCGCGGCTTCGAGGTCTTCCTCGTCGCGAAAACGCAGCGCGAGTTCGTGTTCATGTTCGGCGGAAAGCACTGGAATGCGGTGTACCGCGCCGATGTAGGCGTCGAGGCTGCCGGCCATGCTGGGAATCGGCAGATTGCTGGTCACCAAAGCTTTGCTCATGGGTTACCTCAAGGGTGGAGATTTTGGCAGTCCCGTGATTGGAGTGCCAAACGCGACCGGGGTTCAATTCACTCGACGGTAATAATTATACCAACCCGTACACAAATTGCAATGGCCCGCTAACCCAGGCTCAGCGCGGCTTTCGGCGGCAACGACCAATCGATCGACTGACGCCCTTCCCGCTGCAAGTAATCGTTGGCCTTCGAGAAATGCCCGCAGCCCAGAAACCCGCGGTGCGCCGACAAGGGTGAGGGATGCGGTGCCTTCAAAACGTGATGGCGGCGGGCGTCGATCAGCCGCCCCTTGGCTTGCGCGTAGCTGCCCCACAGCAGGAACACCAATCCCTCGCGCTCGCGGTTCAGGGTGTCGATCGCGTGATCGGTGAAGCCTTCCCATCCCTTGCCCTGATGCGAACCGGACCGGCCAGCCTCGACCGTCAATACCGAGTTCAGCAACAATACGCCGCGCCGTGCCCACGACATGAGATATCCGTGGTCCGGCCGCGCGATCGATACATCGCGTTCGACCTCGGCGAAGATATTGACGAGCGACGGCGGCGGCGGCACGCCCGGCGGCACCGAGAAGCACAGTCCGTGCGCTTGACCGGGACCGTGATAGGGATCCTGGCCCAGGATCACCACCTTGACCTGCTCGAAGGGCGTGGCGTCCAGCGCCGCGAAGATCAACGGACCCGGCGGATAGATGCGCTTGCCCGCGTGTTTTTCCGCAAGCAGGAATTCGCGCAGCGCGCGCATCTCGGGGCGCTCGAACCAGTCGCCAACGCGCGTTTTCCAGCTTGGTTCCAGTTTGAGCCGCGCATCCATGACAAGACAATCACACCACAACCGCGTTGTCGCGCAGCCGCCGCGCCACCCTCAGCTGAAACAACAGCTTGGTGACGAGCAATCGTTCCTCGATCGGCTTCTGCACCAGATCGTTGGCGCCCGCGCGCAGCAAGGCGGCCTGGTTTTTGGGGTTGTCGTCGCCGGTCATCACCAGTACCGGCAATCGGCCCTTGCCGTAACCGTAATCGTTGCGGATGCGCGCGAGCAAATCTCCACCAGACAACTCGCCTTTCAGGTTCACGTCGGTCAACACCAGATCGGTGCCGAGGCGATCCTCGGCGCGCGCGGTTTCAAGCAGTGTGACTGCGTCTTCCGCGCTGATCATATGCGTCACTTTCAGTCCGTATTTTTCCAGCATGCGCCGGGTCGCCAGCGCGACCACGCGGCTGTCTTCGACATACAGCACTTCGGCGGAAGCCTGCTGCTCCGGACGCACGTAGCCGCGGATGAACTCGGCCAGCGCGGTGAACCCGAGTGCCTTGTCGAAGTAGTCGGTGACGTCCTCGCCCAGCGCGCGATTAACCAGGCGCTCCTGCACATCGCCGGATACCGCCACGATCGGGATATACGCCTGTGGCGCGTGCTCGCGCACGTAGCGGGCCAGTTCCAACCCGTCCATGTCCGGCAGCCGCAGCGCAGTAGTGATGAGATCGATCACGCCGGCCTGCAATTCGCGCTGCGCATCGGCGCCGCTGCCGCAGGCGATCACGGTGACGCCCGGCAGTTCCTTCTCCAGCAATTGCGCGATCAGCTTGCGCGCGACCTTGGAACCGTCCACCACCATCACACGCGGGTTGTCGCTGGAAATATGGCGGGTGATGTTGGTCATGTCGTAGACTTAAGTGAATTTCTCAGAATCTCAAAAGCGTCGCGAGGATGCGCAGGTTGCCGTCGCCGGAGCGCAGGAACCGGAAGTGTATAGGTCAATACACGATGATTCCTTGGCCCCAAAACGGCACATCCAGGGTCCGGGCCTGATCCGAGCACCGTCGGCAGCAACACAGTGATTGAATCAGGCTGGGCGCAGGACTTTTCAGGGATCCTTGGCGAGGTTCCGGGTGCTGGCCAACCATGCACCGAGCCAACCCAGCGCCGCGGCCGCCAACGGTACCAGTATCAATGTGCCGATGGGCAATCCGCCGAACACCAATCGTCCGGCATAGCTCGCGGCCAACGCGCGGACCGGCTGGGTCAAACTCCATTCCAGTGCCAACACCAGCGCGATCGCGACCAGGCCGGACATCAGCCCGTACCAGACGCCTTCATACAGATAGGGCCGGCGCACGAACCCCGCGCTCGCGCCGACCAATTGCTGCACGATGATTTCCTCGGCCCGCGCGCGGAGGTCCAGCCGCACCGTGTTGCCGATCACCAGCAACGCAGCCAGCGCCAGCAGCGCCGCCAGCATCAGCGTGATGCGCCGGCCCAGCGCAATGAAGGCATCCAGACGGGCGCGCCAAGCGCCGTCGTCCTGCACCAGATCGATCTGCGGCAACGCGCGCAACGTCGATACCAGCGCATCGACCCGCGCGCGCCAGATCGTGGCGCGGTTGCACCAGCAATGCCCACGGCAACGGATTGTCCGGCAACGCATGCAGCGCCTGCCCAAAGCCTTGCACCGAAGCAAGTTCCGTCAAACCTTGTTGCGGCGTTTTCAGCACGACCTCCGCAACGTCGCCACGCGCGCGCAATTGCTTCGCCAGCGATTGCGCGGTTTTCGCATCGGTGGGGAGTTTGAGAAACACGCTGACCGCCTGCGATTCGCTTAAGCTCCCGGACAAGCGTTGCACGTTGACGAGCAGCAGATAAAACGTCAGAGGCAGCGCCAGCGCGAAGCCCATCACCGCCACCGTCAGCGCGGTGCCGAGCGGACGCTGCGCCAACGCGCGCAAGCTCGCCTTGGCGCACCACGCATGTTGCTCGCGCCAAATGATCCGCCGCGGGCGACGCCGCGCGCGCAGCGGTTTTGCGGGCGCGCTCACGCAATCTCCTGCGCCGGGACGTCGGCAACCAGAGACCCGTGATCCAGCACCAGCGTGCGTTTTTTCATGCGCTTCAAGAGCGGCAGATCGTGGCTGGCGATCAACACGGTGGTGCCGACATGTTGGAAATCGGCGAACAACTGCATGATGTCGAACGATAACTGCGGATCGAGATTTCCGGTGGGCTCGTCGGCAATGATCAACGACGGTTTGCCGACGATCGCGCGGGCGATGCCGACGCGTTGCTGTTCGCCGGTCGACAAATCCACCGGCGATTGTTTCTCATAGGCAAGCAGGCCAACCTTGTCGAGCGCCGCGCGCACCCGACGAGCGCGCTCGTCCGCCGGCACCCCTGCGATCGCGAGCGGCAGCGCGACATTGGCCGCCACGCTGCGATCCAGCAACAACCGATGATCCTGAAACACCATGCCGAGTTCACGCCGCAAGCGCGCAACACGGCGCCCACGCACTTGCGCCAGATTGTGCCCGGCCACGTTGAGCGTACCGTGGCTCGGGCGTTCGATCAGCGCGATCAGTTTCAGCAACGTGCTTTTGCCGGCGCCCGAGTGCCCGGTGACGAACACCATCTCGCCCGCGTGCACGTGAAATGACAATTGGGTCAGCGCGTCGTGACCACTCGCGTAGCGTTTGCTGACGGAATCGAAGCGGATCACGGTCGGATTCGGCGCGCTTGCGCGAAGCGAAGTAAGGCATCGCGCGCGCTGAATTCGGGTGAGCCAGGGATGGCGATCGGCAAACGCTCCATGGATGGATGCTTGCGGTGCTTTTGATCCGGAACTTCGGAGAGGATAGCAGCTGTAACGTGCTGCTCAGAATAACTCAAACCTGCGCATGCGGACTCGGCGCGGAACGGCCGGCGGGTTTGCGCCGGTGCCGGTGTTTGCGTGGCGCGGCGGCGTTGCCATTTTCACTGCCCGGTATAGCGTGCGCACCGTTGCTGGCAGCGCTTTCCACCGAATCCGCGTCGCCATCGTCCGGCTCGTGCGCGGCGCGGGTGGCGGCGCCGCGCGGCTTGGGCATGACGACAAGCGACGCATCGAGCGCCTGCACCGGGATCTTCTGACCGATGTAGTGTTCGATATCGGGCAGGCTCATCGCGTACAAGTCGCAGGCGAAGCTGATCGCATCGCCCTCGGCGCCTAGCCGCGCAGTCCGGCCGATGCGGTGCACATAATCCTCGCCGTCCTGCGGCAGGTCGTAGTTGAACACGTGCGAGACGTCGGCGATGTGCAAACCGCGCGCGGCGACATCGGTCGCCACCAGCAATTGCACCTCGCCCAGCTGGAAACGCTCCAACAATTTCTGGCGTTTTTTCTGCGGCACATCGCCGGACAGCGCGCCGACGATGTAACCGTGTCGCGAAAGACGTTGGGTGACGCGCTCGGCGGCGGCCTTGGTGTTGACGAACACGATGCTGCGCGAGGGATCGGTGCGCTGCAAAAGATTCAGCAGCAGCGGAATCTTTTCCTCCTTGGAGGGAAAGAACACCTGCTGACGCACGCGATCGGCGGTGACTTGCTCGGTCTCGACGGTAAGTTTTTCCGGTCGGTTCATGTGCTCGTACGCGAGCTCCAGCACGCGATAACTCAGCGTCGCCGAGTACATCTGGCCTTGGCGTTGCTCGCGCGGCGGCATCCGCCGCAACAGAAAACGCACGTCCTTGATGAAGCCCAGATCGAACATCCGGTCGGCCTCATCGATCACCATCGTCTCGACCGCGCGAAAGCTGACCACGTGCTGCTTGAAGTAGTCGATCAACCGGCCGGGCGTGGCGATGATCACGTCGCAGCCGTCGTGCAACTGCTGGCGCTGCTTGTCGTAATCGACGCCGCCATAGATCAGCGCGGTGCGCAATCCCGTATGCCGGCCGATCGCGCGCGCATCCTTGTCGATCTG
>JBDTAJ010000143.1:0-7280 GCA_039924705.1 Rhodanobacteraceae bacterium | reverse complement strand
ACCGCCGCGGCGGTACCGGAACCGGTCTTCTTGATGACCGCGTTCAGCGCATTGCCCAATTGTCGCGCCAGCAAAGACGGGTTGTGCACCGGGAAGAAGTTGTCCGGCAGACCGTCGGCGCCGGGGGCGCCGGTGGTGTTGTTGATCGCATCCCATTCCGGGGTGAGATCGGGCTTGTTGTTGTTGTTCTGATCCTGGAAGCCGCCGTACTTCGCGGCGTAGTACAAGGGGTTCTTCAGCGGCTGCACACCGGAGCCGCCTGCGGCCGCGAACTTCAAAACGATCGGCTGATACCAGCCCGCCGGCGGATCGGTTTGCCCGGTCAGGATGCTGTTGAAGGAACCCGGCGCTAGCGCGAGCCGCTCCACGGCATCAGTGGTGGTGCCGGTGATGTTGTAGCCGGTCAACATCGCATAACCGCCAGCGGTGGACATGGTCTCGATCCGCACCAGCACGTCGTTCGCACCGATGGCGGGCTGATCATTGGCGCCGCAAACGGCCGAATAATCGAGATTGGCGGCGATGTGATCGCTGCGCCAGCAGATGTCGGCGCCGGTAAAGGGCGTACCATCGAGATTCTTCTTGGCCTGGCCATTGGTGTACGAGCACGCTGCGCCGACGCACCAGGTGATCATGTCGGTGGCGTCGAGATCGTGGTCGCTACCGAAAGTCGAATCCTCCCAAACGAAATTGAAACTTCCCGCGCTGTTGTCGTTCAACAACGGTCGGCCATAGATGTAATCCGGTCCGGTGATCGCGGTCTTGATGCCGACTTCCGCCGCGCCCAGCGCGCAACTGCTCCAATTGGCACCGGCGATCTGCGCGCCGCCATTGGTGTTGGATTGGCACAACGGCGAGAAGTTGATGATGTTGCCGCCGGTGCTGATGGCGAAGGTGGGCAGGCTCTCCGCCAGCGCGACAGTATAGGTTTGCACCTTGTTGATGAAATCCGCGGGCTTGTCCTGCCCGATAGCGCCCGTCAGGTCCGGACGCAGATCGGTGGTCCAGGCCTTGAACGCAAGACCCGCGATGCCATAGCTGCCTTCCAGCGAAGGCACGTCCGGACAGATACCGATGGCGTTACTGAGTTTGTCCACGTTCTTCGGTGTACACAAATCCGCATTGGTATCGACACTGGCGCCGATGACGAGCGAGGCGGGCGAAATCGTGCCGTTGTCAGTGCGCTTGCCCAGCACGCGGCCGATCAGATAATCGTTGCCGCTGATGCCCTCGTCATCGCCGAGGGTGTCGGTATCGGCGATCACGTTGGCCGGACTGACGATGCCGGTCATGTCGTTGGGAATCTCGTCGCTGTCGAAAGAGTTGAGACCTGTGGACAGCACCAGAATGCTGCAGGACGCGCAATACGGGTTACCCGGATCGGCAGGATTGGTCGGATCGCGGTAGGGATCTTTCCAGGTGATATGGTCCGGGATGCCCGGGATATAGCTGGTGTCATTACCGGCATCGAAATTAGGGGTCGCCGTGGGCGTGGCGCCGCCCTCGATATAGCGCACCGCTTCGGCGTAAATCTCCGACAAGGGATTACCGTAGGCGCTGCAATGCCGATTGCCGCCGCCCGGATTGTCCATCACCCAGGAGCCGCCATTGCCGTTGCGTGCGCGGCCGCCCCAGGCGTAGCAATTGTCGCCAGCGGAGTCGCCGCGCCAACCGCTACCGTTTCCGTCGGTATGGCTTTGCCAACCGACCAGTTGCAAGCGGTTCAGGGTGTTGACGATGCCTTCCGTTCCACTGTTGTCGGTCAAGGCAACGCAGAAGGTTCCGTCGGAAAGCTTGACCTCGTCGCCGGCTGCGCACACGGTCGGGTCGTTGCCGTTGCCGGCGAACTTGCCGATATTGCGCCGCAATCTTCCGCCGGTGCGGGGATCGGCGTAACTGCCGGTCATCAGACCGAAGCGGATCTTGCCGCTCTCGCCGTACTGTTGCAGCAAACCGACCGGCTTGTAGTCGGTTGTGTTTGGCAAAACCGAAGTATCCGTATAAGGCTGGCAGAACGGCTCCATCGGCACAGCGCCGGCTTCGTCGCAGACATCGACCCGAACGGTGTATTCAACCGCACCAAGGCCCGCGGCCATCGGCGCGTTGTTGGAATCGCCGTCGGTGTCGTGCCAGTTGCATTGCGAATCCTGGGTGGCCGACCATTCCGACCAGTTGCCGCGCGCGACGCGCATCAGCGGGCCGGTCGAGGGAACGCCACTATTGTTGTAGATGCTGGCATTGCAGAAAGATACCGGGTTGGCGGCGTCGTACGCGAACGGCGTGTACGAGGCAACATCCGCGCCGCTGTAAACCTTGACCCAGGCGTGCAGATCGTTCGGGATGGCAGCGCGTTCCAGCACGGTCTGGGCATTGACGCCGCCGGTATCGGTGGAACGCAGACCGCCGTACAACACCTGGCGCACGATGTCGATGCGGCTCATCGTCAGCCAGTTCAAAAAGTTGCCGCTCCACTCGCCGCTGCAGGTATGCAGGTTGGCGCCGGCGGCGGCATTGTCGGCCTTGTACACGCCGCCGCTGTAGGCGTAGCAAAGTTTGGGGCCGAAATAACCCGCGTAGGAAAACGTATCGTCGTAGGTGCTGTCGATCGTGCCCGGATCGCCCGGTTCGCCCTGATGCAGATCGGTGTAATCGGTATAGGCCTTGTTGTACAACTGCTCGTCGCGCGACATCACCAGCATCACCAAGGGCGGTACGCTGTCGGAGTTGATCACCGGCTGCAGGTCGTAGGCGAGTTCCGCGCCGGCGATCGAGGTGGCCGCCGCATGCACGTACAGGCTGAAGATCAATGGCGCGGCAAGCAGCGCGCACACGAAACCGAGCGCGATGTTTCTGGCTTTGAAGATATGCGCGGACATGATCGACCTCGTCTTGCTCGGTTGCGACGCGTTCATTGCACGATCGCCTTGTATTGCGCGATGGTGACCGCGCGGCCATTGGTGGCATCTGCCGGCGACAAGCCGGCGCTCTTGATCTGGAAATAACGGGCGGCCCCGCCGCTGGCCAAGGCAACGCCCAAGCCGCGATAACCGGCGGCCTGCGCGGCGCCGGCGCCCGCATTGGCGCCGATGCCGTCTGGCACCACCGACAATGTCGCGGAAATCGTGCCGGACGGGTTATTGGGATCGGTGAACGTCATGATTGCATCGGTCAACCAGGTGGACGGGTTGGCCGGGTCCTCCGGGTTGACGCCATCGGCGCCGGGATTGTCGAGCGCGCCATACAGCAATTTGAGTGGCGTGCCATGCGCCGTCGTCAACGCGTTGACGAAGTTCACCACCGTGGCGGGGCAATCGCCGAGCGACCACGGCGCGCTACCCGTGCAACCGATTCCCGCCGCCACGGACATATCGAAATCGGCGTCCGGCACGTCGCCGCCCCAACTGACCGGCCAGCCACCGAGTTCCAGGCTCTGCGCGAACAGGCTGGTTCCCGTTGGCCCGGTCAACACCGCACGACCCGAATCCGATATCTGGAAGGCTTCCGCCTGACGCGCAACGTTGGTGACCATGCGCATTTCCAGCAAGGTGCTTTGCATCGCGATCACCGCCACCAGCGACAACACCACCAGGAACACCAGGCCGATGAACAGCGCGATGCCGCGCTGGCGAGACATGCGCGGTAGTGATTGAGATGTGCGGAATCTGGTCATGGTTTTGCTCGCACCAAATTGCGCAACTGCACCACCGAGGTCATCTCGATGCGCGCGAACTGTTGTGCTGGGTTCTTTGCATTGCCCACCGAAGCGGGGCTGAAATTCGCGCAGGTGCCGGGCGCAATCGTCACCGTACCGGCGGTATCGACGGCGTACTCGCAATCGTTACTGAGTCGCGACGGAAACGCAGCGACGGCCGGGTCGGTGCTGTTGCTATCGAAAATATGCGGCTGTCCCACGTCGCGGGTCTGCGCGCGCAACACGTAACCCACGCGCACCGCGATCACGTTGGTCCAGTCGTTGGCGGTCATGGCCGTGGCGCTCTTGTACTTTTCGGGCACGATGGCGTTGGGGTTGAGCGGATCGCGGACGCCATATTCGAACTGCAATTGCTCGATGCCCTCGACCACCGGCTCGTTGATCAACGTCCCGGTGTCATCCAACCGCAGGCGCATCAAGGTGGGGATCGGGTTGCCGCCATCGGAACCCGCGCTGCAAATCCCACCGGCGCCCGGGTCGCTGCAGGGTCGCAGGTAAAACATTTCCACCGCGTAGGGATAGGTCGAAACCCCCGGCGTGCCGACGGCTGGGCTGGCGGGCGGCGTGGTGACGAAAAGTACGCCGTGACCGCCGGTCTGCACCTGCAGATAGACCTTGCCGGGTATCGGGACGGCGGCGGCTTCCAGCGCGTCGGTATCGGCATAGCGCAGGATCAGAATGTCGGCGCCGTTGACGTAATTCGCGGCGTTGATGCAGCCGGCCAGATCGGCCGGCATGCCGGCGCTGCCGTCGTAACCGTACACGGGCTGCGTCACAGCGAGCGCCCAGGCCGCATTGCAATTGCCGGCGCCGGCGGGGATGACCGGTGCGCCGGTGATATCGACCGCCGGGGCGCCACCAAAGAAATCGGCCATGCGCAACGACCAGCCGATTCGATCCATCGCGAAACGCATGTTCTGCTGGTTGTAGTTGTTGGCTTCCTGAAGGTGATAGGCCTGCCGGTTGGCGATCAGCACATTGACGAGGCCGGCCACCACCAGCGCGCCTAATACGATCGCGATCATCAACTCGATGATCGAGAAGCCGGCATTGCGAGCGAGTGTCCGGATACGGGGCATGGGCTTATCGTCCATTAGAGCTTGGCGGGAATAAAGATCACGCTTTCGCTGGTATCGGTATTGCCGACGCCACTGATATCGACCAGGCCATTCCACGCCACCGTAATCGTCCAGGAGCTGCCGTCGGGGCTCGCGGTCACCTTCCCAAACACGGTGCCACTAGCCGATGCTGGCGCTGCAGCCTAGATCCGGCCGAGCCATTCGGCGATGTCGTTGGTGGCGACCTGATCGGGCGTGCATGCCGTGACCGAACAATCGGTATAGCCGGGCGACACGCTGCTGTTCCACGCATAGCCGCCATCCGCCACGGCCACCGGATTGGCCTGCATCCGGTCGGCCAGGCTGCGCGCCTGCAGCACCGCCATGGTGCGCGAACCGGCTTCCTTGGTGAAGGTGGCGCCTTTCAATTGCATCAGCGCGAGGCCAATCAGGCCGAGGCTGAAGATCACGATCGCGATCAGCACCTCGATCAACGAGACGCCGCGCACCGCGCGTGGCGAAGCGAAACGGATCATGTCGGTTGGCTCCCCTGCATCACCTGCACCCCTGTTGACGCATTGGAAAGGATCGCGCGGTCGGGCCCGCGCGCCAAGCAGTAGGCGACAAGTGGCCGGGACTGGCCGATAAACGGTCGGCATGCGGGAGCGCTGCACGCGTTTGCATGGCTCGGCGACCGCCTCTAGACTTTCGCGTTCGATCGCGCCGTTGTAGCTCAGTTGGTAGAGCAACTGATTCGTAATCAGTAGGTCGGAGGTTCGACTCCTCTCAACGGCATCGCCCATCGATAGCCATTAAATCACTTGCCGCCGCGCAGCTCCTTCGGCAGCGCGAAGGTGACATCCTCCGGCTCGCCGTGCAGTTCGCGCACGGATTGCGCGCCGCACGTGCGCAGATGCGCGATCACTTCCTGGACCAGTTTTTCCGGCGCGGACGCGCCGGCGGTCACGCCGATGGTCTTCGCATTTTGCAACCACTCTCCGTCGATGCTGTCCGGCCCGTCAATCAGATGCGCCGGCACGCCCTGCTTCTCCGCAAGTTCGCGCAGGCGATTGGAGTTGGAACTGTTGCGCGAGCCGACCACCAGCACCAGATCGGACTCATTCGCCAATTCGCGCACCGCGTCCTGGCGATTTTGCGTCGCATAGCAGATGTCATCCTTGCGCGGGCCTTCGATCGTGGGAAACCTGTCGCGCAATGCGTTGATGATGGCCTTGGTGTCGTCGACCGAAAGCGTGGTCTGGGTGACGTAAGCGAGTGCATTTTGACGTTGCGGTTGTAAGGTCGCGACATCGGCCAGCGTTTCGACCAGATGAATTTCGCCGACGTTGCGCGGGTCCCACTGCCCCATCGTGCCTTCCACTTCCGGGTGTCCGGCGTGGCCGACCAGCACCACGTCGCGCCCTGCCCGGCCGTGGCGCGCGACTTCCATATGCACCTTGGTCACCAGCGGACACGTCGCGTCGAACACTTTCAAGCCGCGCTGCGCGGCCTGCTCGCGCACCTGCTGCGATACCCCGTGCGCGCTGAAGATTACGGTCGCGCCGTCGGGCACTTCCGCGAGTTCGTCGACGAACACCGCACCGTCGCGGCGCAATTTTTCCACCACGTAACGGTTGTGCACGACCTCATGGCGCACATAGATCGGGGCGCCCCAGGATTCCAACGCGCGCTCCACGATCGCGATGGCGCGATCGACGCCGGCGCAGAAACCACGGGGATTGGCGAGGATGACTTGCATGCCCTGATTATCCCGCGTTGCGCTGTCCAGCGAACAACCCGAATGCGATCAACGCGACCGCGCCCACGCAGATCGCCGAATCGGCGAGGTTGAACGCCGGCCACGACCACGCGTGCCAGTAGACCTGGATGAAATCGGTAACCTGCCCGCGCACCAGGCGGTCGATCAGATTGCCGAGCGCGCCGCCGATCACCAGCGCCAGCGGCACCGCGCTGCGCCAGTCGCCACGCGGCGTGCGGGCCAGCCATACGATCAGCACCGCGCTGACGACCACCGCGAGGATCGCGAACAACCACGTCTGCCAACCGGAACCGTTGCTCAGAAAACTGAACGCCGCGCCGGTGTTGAACGCCAGCATCCAATTGAGCACACCGGGAATGACCGCATGCGGCACATACGGCGTCAGTTCGCACCGCGCGAACCATTTGCTGAGTTGATCGAGCACGATCACCGCGAACGAGAGCGACAGCCATGACAGCGCGTTGAGTTTGATTCTCGTCATCAAAACCACCGCCGCGTTTCGCCGCCGCCATCGACATTCTCGATGCAGCGTCCGCACAATTCCGGATGCTCCGCATGTGTGCCGACATCGGCGCGATGATGCCAGCAGCGCACGCATTTCGGCGCGAGGCTCTCTTTCGCCAGGACATTCCATCTGGATGGCCCTCCTTGCGTATCAAGAGGTACGGTCTGCAATTGTCCGAAATACCCGGATGGCGTACTACCTTTCAAGCCCAACGTGACATCTGAC
>JBDTAJ010000142.1:0-5888 GCA_039924705.1 Rhodanobacteraceae bacterium | reverse complement strand
CATGAGGAATTTCTCCGTTCGCGCGCAACTGCGCGGCCAAGTCGAAACGCTCCTTGCCGGTCGCCGGATCGGGCTGGATCACGCCCTGCAATTTCGGTTCGGTCAGCAGGGGCGAGGCGCGCAGGGTGTCGATCAAGCCCGCGGCTTTTGCGCTTTCGCCTTGCAAATCCACACCGCCTTGAGCATCCAGCGAAAAACGTTCCAGCCAGGTGTCCGGTGGCAATCGCGCGGTCAAGTCCTGCAATACCGAAAGCGCGGAAGGCATGGCGCGCTTGCGCGCGGCAAGAAAACCCGAAGCGCCGGCGGCGTTGACCAATTCCTCGCGCAGCGCGGAGGCTTGCCTGGCCTGCGCGTGCAAGCTGTCGACCTGCGCCTGCATCGCATCGAGCGCGGCGCGGCGGTTGGCGAGCCACTGCGACATCGCCAGCACCGCCAGCAGCAGGCAGGCCGCGGCGAGGATCGCGTTGACGCGACGCTGTGGGTGCGCGCGGCGCGGGCGCTGCGCCAGCGACAACAAGTTGACGCCGATGCGCCCCACGCCGGGCGTGTCCTCCACGCAAACATCGACCACATCGGGCGCGATACCCAACGCCCGCAAACGCTCCAGCAAGGGATCGATTGCCGTGCGCGGCGCAGCGACCAGTTCCACCACGAGTTGTCCCGACGGCGCATCGACTTCGAGCACGCGCACGTCGTAATCCACTTGTTCCGGCCTGAATGGCGTTTGACGATCGATCTCGTAACCGATCACGCGGCGCAGATCCGACCCAGCAACCACCGGCAATTGCAGGCGCCTCTGCAGCGCGCAGCTCGGCGGCAATAGCAGAACCAGACGTCGATCGGCCATATCGATGCCGTGGCAAGCCTGCGCGAACATCGCGCGCTGTTGCTCCGGCGGCAACGTCCACGCGATCTGCGCCAACGCGTCGCCCGTACGTTCGCGACGCATGCGCAACGCGTCCACATGCGCTGAAAGCAACAGCACGTCGGGGCCACGCAACAAGCGCGCGCGCCAACGCACTGGCAGCAACATCGATAATTCACCGCCCCACCACGCGAAAAAGCGCGGCGCCGGCGAACTCCGCCAAGCCAATCGTGCGCGCTTAAGCTGGGACGACAAACCGCTCATGGCGAACCCGATAACCCGTTTGGCAGGTCATTCCAGCCTAGCACGGTGTACGGACGCAACCCGCCACCGATGGCGGTCAAACGCAAGCTTGCATCGACCGCGCTGCGGGTACCGTCGGGCAGCGTCGCGACCACGCGGATGTCCTGGGTCAGACCGCCGAATCCGGCGGTCAATGGCTGCGGCGCGACACCGACCATGGGCAGCGGCGCGCTTTCACCGCCGCTTTGCATCGCCGACCGCGCGCGTCGCGCATTCACCAGCACCGCCGCCGCGGCCAGATCGCCGTCGCGCGAAGCCGCCAGCGCCAGCGGATCGGCGTAGGCGCCATCCGGGAAATTACGGCCGGAATACACGGTGATCGACCCCGCCAATTTGCGATACAGCGCATCATCCATGCCCAGCACGTGCGTCAGTTCGTCCGGCGTCCGGAACGGCCCATTGCGCGGCGTCCACGCAAGGCCGGCGCGATGATAGGCATCGGCTTCGGCGCCGTGCGCGCGCGGCAGGTCGTCGCTGTCGCGCCAATCTTGCACCGCGTCGGACAAGGCTTGCGCGCGCGGCTCGTCGACGCCGGCGGCGCGAAAAAGATTCAGCAACACCTCTGGCGTGGCGGCGTTGAGATCGACCTGACCGTCCGCGTCGGTGATGCGCACCTCGACCTGCGCCCGGTCGAAGACAAAACGATAGCTGCGTCCATCCGGCACCCAGCGGCGCGCGGGATCGCCGTCGCGCAGCGCTTCGACCGCGCGCGCCACGCCGGCTTCCGCCGCATAACGTGCGCGCGCTTGATCGTAAGCATTGCGCGCAACCTCGTCCTCGCCGCGCGCGCTCACCGCCAAACCGGCAAGCAGCGCGGCCAGCAACGCGATCGACCACAATGCGAACAGCAATGCCGCGCCGCGCATGTTGCGCCGGGCGCTCACGGACCGCCTCCGAGTGCCATGGGCGCGCTGTAACCGTTGCCGGCGCGCAGCGGGATCAACATGTCGGGGAACCCGATGCGCTCGCGCCACGCCGGCTGCAAGATCACGCGCACCGCCAGCGGCATCCCGCCGGGGCTGTGCCAGCTGTCGCGCCATTGCGCGGGCTTGCCGTTGCCGGCCGCATACAGGTATTCAAAATGTCCGCCGTCGAGTTGATCGAGCAGGATTTCCGGTTTGGTATCGGTCGGCAACGTGGCGTCATTCGTCAGCGGCGCATAGGTCAATTGCAAAATCTGGCCACCATCGTCGCCGCTCACCAGTCGCAGCGCCTGCACGAACAGACCGCCTGCGCCTAGCTGCGCGGGCATCGGCGCCACGTAACGCATCTGGTCCGGGTCACCCTCGAACATCCGCGCCTGCTCGTTGGCCTTGTGCAGAAACGCTTGCGGCTGCGCGCCGCCCAGATAATCGCGCAGGAATCCCTGCACCGCGCGCACCCGGTCGCTGCGCGCGATCAATGCGTCGGCGCCGTGGGTCAGCCTCGTCGCGGTGCGCAGCGCGCCCCACACCCCCACCATCGCAAGCGCCATCAACACCAGCGCCAGCAGCACTTCGAGCAGGGTGAACCCACGCGCGCGCAACGACGCGGTCATGGCTGTCGCGCACCCTGCATCAATTGCGCGCGCATGGTGGAGAAACGCAGCGCGCGCGCGCCGCTGCCGCCGTAATGCACATCGAGGTCGAGGCGATACAAGTCGATTCCGCCGCCAAACGACTGCGCGGGCGGCGCGGCGAAACCCGCAGCGGGCGGTGACGACGGCGGTGTGTACACACTGGCCCGCAATTGCCAGGTTGCGCCGTCAACGAAGCTTCCGTGTCGCAAGCCCGCGCGCAGCGGCGCGGTCAGGCCCTGCGCATCCAGCAACGATTGCGCTTGCAGCACCGCGGTGGTCAGCGCTGCGCCACGCGTAGCATTGCTCAGCGCGCCACTCATCGCGCGCAGGCCGATCGCAAACGCGAACGCCAGCAGCGCGATCGCGGCCAGTACTTCGAGCAAGGTGAAACCGGATGCGCGCGAATGAAAAGGGGTCAGGTTCATTTTCTGCGTACCAATCAGATCAATACATCGAGCTTTGAGAAATTGAACCTGACCCCTTTTCTTCTATCGCCACCGCGCCGGTCAACCAATCGACATCAATGTGCACGCTACGTTGCTTGCGGCGGAGTTCGATATTGCCGCCGGTGGAACTGCCGTCCGGGAAAAACCGGATGCGCGCGACGCCTGGATGTTGCACGTCCTCCGCCGCCGATGTCACGTGCAGCACCGTCTGCGGCGGAAAGGTTTTCGGATCGCGGCCGGGCGAGGCGAAGCTGCGCTGATTCAAGTCCAGCGTGAACCATTGCGCGCGGTGTTCGACCATCGCGCGGGTGCGCGTGTGGCGCAACGCGGCGGCGACATCGCGCGCTGACGCATCCAACCTCGCGCGATCCAGGCCGCCATCAAGACTAAACGCCGTCACCGCCAGCGCCAGACCGATCAGCGTCAGCACCGCCAGGATTTCGAGCAGGGTAAAGCCGTGGCCGAACCTTGAGGTCATTCTTGCCAGTTGCCGTAATCGGCATCCACGCCGTCGCCGCCGGGTTTACCGTCGCGGCCGTAGAAAACGATGTCGTATTCGCCGTGCTGGCCCGGCACCACATAACCGAACGCGTGTCCCCACGGATCTTTGAGATCGCCGGATTTCGCGTATGGGCCGTTCCACGATGGCGCGTCGTCGGGTTTGTTCAACAGATCCGGCAATGCCTTTGGCGGCGAGCCGTTGTCCAGCGTGTAGGCATCGATGTCCTGGCCCAGCTTGGCGACTTGCAACTTGCCCGCCTTGTAATCGGCCTTGGTGACGCTGCCGCTGACCGAGCGCGCGACGATAGTGGCGACGATGCCGAGCAGCACGATCACCGCCAGCATTTCGAGCAGGGTGAAGCCGCGGACGCGGGTGGATTGCAGCGAAGAAAACGGCATGTCGTTACCTCGTCGTGATCATTGGATATTCCCCGTCAAGCTCAACAGCGGCAGCAGGATCGCCAGCATGATGCCGGCCACCAGCACCGCCATCGCGATGGTCAGCACCGGCACCAACGCCGCGAGCATCCGGTCGATCGCGGTGCGCACCTGATTGTCGTAGGTGTCGGCCGCGCGCAACAGCATCGCGTCCAGCGTGCCGGATTCCTCGCCGACGGCCGTGATCTGCACCGCGAGTTTGGGAAACGTGGTATGCGCGGTGAGCGCGCGCGACAGCGATTCGCCGCCCTTCACCGCTTCCGTCACCGGTTCCAGTTGCGCGGCCAGTTCGCGGTTGGCAACGACTTGGCGCGCGATGCCGAGCGCCGTCAATAACGGCACGCCGTTTTTCAGCAGCGAACCCAGCGTGCGCGTCAGCCGCGCGGTATCGACCTTGAGCAGCAACGGCCCGAACACGCGCACGCGCAGCAACCGCGCGTCCAGCACGCGACGTGACGCCGGTTCGCGAAGCCGCATCCGCGCGTACAGCGCTCCGCCGATCAGCAACACCAGCACGATCCAGCCCCAGTCGTGCAGGAACGAACCCAGCGCCATCAGCACCCGCGTGATCAGTGGCACCGGCACATTCATGTCGGCGAAGATCGGCACGAACTGCGGAATCACGAACGCCAGCAGCAGGATCAAGGAACCCAACACGCCGAACAGCAGAAACGCCGGGTACACCAGCGCGCCGATCACGCTTTCGCGCAAGCTGCGCGCGCGTTCGAGGTAATCGGCCAGGCGTTTCAACGCCTCGTCCAGTGCGCCGCCGGCTTCGCCAGAACGCACCATGCTGATATAGAGACGTGAGAACACGCCGTGCTCTTCTTCCAGCGCGCGCGATAGCGATGCGCCGCCGCGCACGCGCTCGCGCACGCGCGTCACCACGTTCCGCGCGCGTTCGCCTTCCGGGAGTTCCAGCAGCAGTTGCAGCGAGCGATCCAGCGGCAATCCGGCGCCAAGCAACGTACCCAACTGCTGTGTGAACTGCACCAGCCCCGCGCCGGAAAGCGGTTGCCGTTGCCAGCGCGCGAACAACGAAGCGCCGCCGGCATCGGCGGCGTCGGCTTCCAGCGGCACGTTGCCCTGTTCCTGCAGGCGCGCGATCACGTCCTCGACGGTCGGCGCGTCCATCCGCCCTTCGACGGTCTCACCGGTCGGCGTGACGGCTTTGTAATGAAAAAGCGTCATGCAAAGATCCGTAGGAGTGCGTCCTGCGCAATCAATTGAAAGAGAGACGGCGCTTGCGCGCCGGCAGCCGGCAGACCGGCTCCTACCTCATGCCTCTTGTGTGACACGCAGGACTTCCTCGATGGTGGTGAAGCCGGCCAGCGCCTTGCGCAAGCCATCCTCGTACATCGTGCGCATGCCTTCGGCGCGCGCGGCGCGTTCGATCTCGGACGTGTCGGCGCGCTGCATCAGCAAGCGGCGCAGCGGATCGGTCAGCGTCAGTAGTTCGACGATCGCCAGACGCCCGCGATAACCGCTGGGGTTTTCGGCGCTGGCGCGCGGCCGGTACAAACGCAGCGGGCGTTGCGCGTTGAGTTTGTCGAGTCCGAGTTCGACCACCAGTTCCTGCAATGGTTCGTAGGCTTCCGCGCTAGCCGGATCTAGTCTGCGCACCAGCCGCTGCGCGAGGATCGCATTGACCGTGGACGCCAGCAGATAATCCTCCACGCCCATGTCGAGCAATCTCGTGAGACCGCCCGCCGCGCTATTGGTATGCAGCGTCGAGAGCACCAGATGCCCGGTCAGCGCGGACTGGATAGCGATCTTC
>JBDTAJ010000141.1:0-10755 GCA_039924705.1 Rhodanobacteraceae bacterium | reverse complement strand
ACGAACGCGCGGTGAGGATCAGGATCGGGAAGGTGCGGCCCAGTTCGCGTAATTGCTTGACCAGATCCATGCCCGACATCTTGGGCAGACCCAGGTCCACGATCGCCAGATCGAACGGCACCTCGCGGCCCAGATACAGACCTTCCTCGCCGTCCTGCGCGGCGTCCACCGCGAACCCGTCGCGCTTGAGCCTTGCCGCCAGCGTCTCGCGCAGCGGCGCTTCGTCCTCGACCAGCAATATGCGCATTTGACTTGATCCTAGTTAGAGTTGCCTTTGCTTGGCTTGCCTTCCGGCGTGCCGGCGTTGGAGTGCAATTGCATCACACGCACATGTCCATCCGGCGTGAGCACCTTGATGCGGTATAGCTTGTTGCGCCCGCTGGGAATGGTGTCGGCAGCGAGGATGCGCCCGCGGGTCTGCACCTGCACCTGTTCAACCGCTTGCTCGAGACTCACCTGCGCACCGCCCTGCGCACGTGCGGGCGCCTTCGCGGGCGGCGCGGCACGCGCGCCAGACGCTATCCCACCGACGGTGAGCGCGGCGAGCAACGCGAACGTAGTAAAAGTGGTACGGGACGACATGAAATTCTGGTGTGCCCAAGCGCCGCGGCGACGCGCGACTACCCCGATCATGCGGCGAGCCATTGAATTCGTGCTGAATGCCTCACGCCACGCGGGTTTCGGCCGGTCGCACCACCGCGAGGGCAGCCTCGATCACCT
Source organism: Rhodanobacteraceae bacterium (assembly GCA_039924705.1). Classification (GTDB taxonomy): domain Bacteria; phylum Pseudomonadota; class Gammaproteobacteria; order Xanthomonadales; family Rhodanobacteraceae; genus 66-474. The sequence goes on along the minus strand of JBDTAJ010000141.1, from coordinate 10,035 downwards.
CCCAACCGGCATCGTCGCGATGGGCGCGTTCGGCCAGCACGCGTCGGAACGCGCGGCCGCCAGGCTGGCCGTGATAGAGGCCCAGCAGGTGCCGGACCATGTGCTTGAGTTTCGTTCCGCGCGCAAGCTCCGCTTCGATATAGGGCCGCATCCGCGCCAAGGCGTCCTCGGGCGCGGGCGGCGATGTATCGAACAACGCGGCATCGATCCGCGCCAGCGCGTACGGTTCGTGATAAGCCAACCGTCCCAGCATCGCGCCATCGACCTCGCACAGGTGCCCACGCGTCGCGTCCAGCCCGTCGATGCCACCGTTGACGACGATGGTCAATTCCGGCAATTCGCGCTTCAGCCGATACACGCGCTCGTAGTTCAACGGCGGAACTTCGCGGTTCTCCTTCGGCGACAATCCCGAGAGCCACGCCTTGCGCGCGTGCACGATCAGGGTGCGCACGCCGGCGTCAAACATGCATTGCGCGAAGTGCTGGAGATCGCGCTCGTCGTCCTGATCGTCCACGCCGATCCTGCATTTCACCGTCACCGGCACATTCACCGCGTCGATCATCGCGCGCATGCAATCGGCAACCAGATCGGGTTCGCGCATCAGGCAGGCGCCGAAGCGGCCAGACTGGACGCGGTCGGACGGACAACCGACGTTGAGGTTGATCTCGTCGTAGCCGGCATGCGCGCAGTAGCGCGCAGCCTGCGCCAGATCTTGCGGGTCGGCGCCGCCCAGTTGCAGCGCGACCGGATGTTCCTCGTGGCTGTGTTCGAGCAGATGCAAGCGATCGCCGTGCACCAGCGCCGCGGCGGTGACCATCTCGGTGTACAGCCGCGCATGCGGCGCCAACAGGCGATGAAAATACCGGCAGTGCCGGTCCGTCCAATCCATCATCGGCGCGACGCACAGGCGCCACGTTTCGTTGCTGGCAAAGGCGGGCATCCGGTGATTGTAATTCGCGCGGGCGTGAGAAATCCGGTCACACGGCCCGGCGAACGCGCATCACATCCTAATCTTCGCGGTATCGAATATCTTCTTCGCCTTGGCCGGCGCGTCATCGACACCGGAGAATATGATGGTCACCAGATCGTCGCCGGTGCGGATCATCAATCCCGTACCGACTGCCACGGCCTGATCGCCGATGCCTTGGTACGGATTAGTGAGACCCGGCTCCATCCGTCCCATTGCGCCCATCGCGGTTATCGCTGCACCGTCGCCCCATTCAACCGTGAACTCGACATAGGGACAGGGAGCATCGGCAGGTTTGTAGATGCATTCGGTCTTGTCGACCGAACCTTCGTTCGGTTCGGCGGCGACCGTGCTGCCGAGGATCGCCGACATCTCCTGCGCAGTGACCAGCTCGCAGGCTGTTGGTTTCGTCTTGGGCGCGGTGTCGGACGTCGCGACAGCGACGGTTTCGTTCGTTGCAGCCTGTTTCGCAGGCTCTGCGGACCGCGAACACCCCTGCGTCGCCAGCAAAACTAAGGATCACGAACAGCATGAGTAGGCTTCTCGGATGCATCTGGAATCTCCCCATATCGTTGATGTCAGGTCTTGGGGGCAACGTGCAATGATGCGCGCCGCCGTTGCTCGGTGTTCCGGCGACGTCTCGTCGGGGTGCTCCAGTGGCTTAGTAGTGATCACATGGCGCAACACTTTTTTCTCGGGTTGGGCGGGCTGATAAGCAGGCTTGCCGCTGACGATGATGATCCCGGCCTCGGCACCTTTGTCAGCCCGATCCGAAATCGCGCCTTGAACGCGTTGCGCCTGCTCGGAATCCGGTCCAGGCGGCATAGGCTGCGGATTGAGCGCGCGCTCATTTCCATTTGGCGCTGGGTTGAAGGCCACGCTCTGCGCGGGTTGTGTCCTCTCGGAGTCCGGCCCCGGCGGCAACGGCTGTGGATTCAGCGCGACCTCATCGACCGTTTGATTGAAGCCACCCGCTTGCCGAATTTCGGTTATGGTTCTGACGCCGCCATCGCGGATCCGGACGCGGTCGGTCGCGGACGGTACCCGTTGCCATTTGGTGTTGGCACGCGCGTACTCGGCGCGCAAAGAAACGCGCTGATCCTCGCGGATGTCATGGCGCGAGCGCGGGAATGTCGAGCCGACGAGTCCGGGCCACAGCGCGCGCAACTCGACGGGTACGTTGTCGCCGGTGCGCGTGCATTGCGCGTCGTTCAACCATGGATCCGCCGTGCAATGAGCGCCCATGATGACGTCGAACGAACGCGATGGGCCCGACAACATATCGACGCGATAGGTCTCGGACGCATTGGCGTTGGCGGGATTGGTTTCGGAAGGCGTCCGGGTGCCGCTGGCGCGATAAGCGAACGAGCGACCATCGTGGGCAATGCAGGCACCGCTGAAGCTGTATTCCGCACGACCCGGCGAAACCTGAGTGAAGTTGGGGTGGGCGGCCAATCCACCATTGCTGCAATTCAATTCTGCGCGTGGTTACGGCGCGAACTGGATCCGGCTGCGCAACGTTAGGTAGATCGCGTCGGCTAGCTTCTGGGTCTGGTAGATATGCTGTAGGGCAACCTCTCATGGGGACGAGCCATGTCGCGAAAGATCATTCGGGTAGTCTTCACCGCGTTCGTCGTGTCGACTGTTGCAACAGCCGGTTGTCTGCGCGCTTTGGATCACATCGACAATGCAGCATCCGACCCTGCCGCCGTGCAAGCCGGAGCGGCGCTGCCCGGCGCTCATGCCAGCACGCAACGCTACAAGATCGACATCAGCTATCCGACCCTCACGGAGCGGGAAGCGCCGTTGGCATCGGCCTTGCGTCAAACCGGGGGCAACGCCATACAGGAATTCCTGCAATCTCTGCCGGATCCGAAACAGTTTCCGGAATTCGCCGATCGACAATTGCAATTGCTGATCGATTTCAAGATCGCCTCGCGCACTAATGACTTTGTCAGCGTTCGCGAGCAGGGGATGAGCGATACCGGCGGCGCGCATCCGTTGCCGATCGACGCGAGTTTCGTTTACGACGCGCGCTCGCAACGCGTGATCGCGCTGGAAGATCTGTTCGCCGATCCCAGCGCCGCGCGCAAACGGCTGGCGGAATTCGCCCACGCGACGCTCACGAAAAAAATGATGACGCAGGCGCCCAAACGAAACGAGGGTTCACCGCAAGCGATCCAGGAATGGAAAGCCAATGCGCAGCAAATGATCGATGACGGCACCAAGCCAACCGCCGACAATTTTTCGAACTTCGTGGTGGATGTCACGGACAATGCACTCGATCCGAGTCCCGGATTGACGCTGATCTTCCCGCCGTACCAAGTGGCCGCGTATGTTTATGGCACACAGACGGTCGAGGTGCCGGCGCACGTGTTCGTGCAATGCCTAAAACCGCCGTACCGCAAAGCATTCTGGGGCGCCATCGCCAACTAGCGCAGCGCGTTCAATCGGCCAGATGCGCGATCGCCGCTGTCGCGGCGCCGCGATCGGCGTCATCGAACACCGGCAACCAATCGAATCCTTGCAGCGTGCCTTCATCGAGGCAGCGCGCACTGACGCTGTAGCCTTGCGGATGCGAGCGCGGCACATAAAACGATTTCACGCCGCAATGCGCGCAGAAAAGATGCCGCGCGGTGCCGGTGTTGAAGCGGTATTCGGCGAGATCCTGTTCGCCTTGCAGCAAGCGGAAGCGCGCGGCCGGCACGATTAGGTGCAGGAACCCGGTCATCCGGCAGATCGAGCAATTGCATTCCTGCACCTGCGGCGTGGCCGGCGCATCGACCTCGAACCGCACGCGGCGGCAATGGCAGCCGCCGCGGTGGATGACCCACTCAGCCGTGGCCATGTCCGTGATCGCCACCCTTGTCGTGGCCGTGGCCCTTGTCGTTGCCGTGACCCTGACCGTTGTCCGGACCGCCGCGATCGTGACCATGGCCATTGTCGTGGCCCACGTCGTGCCCATGCCCGTGATCGCCGTAATCAGCATGGTGATCGCCGCGATAGAATCCACGGTCCTCGCGGTGACCGTGGTGATCGTAGGCGCGCACCAAGATCGGGTCGCCGCTCAATCGATCCTTCATCTCGTGGAATTCGCGCGAACCCGGCTTGATGCCGAGCCGGTGCGCGATCGCGCCCCACCCGCGACCGTGATCCTCGCGATAAACGCCGTACACGCGTTCCATCGGCCAACCGACCTGCCGCGAGTACGCGGATATCAGCAGCACGTCGCGCAACGGCACGTGGTCGACATAGATTAACTGGCGCACGTAAGGACGCGGCACGTCGTAGCGTGTCACCACGTCGTCGATGAAGGGATCGTAGTCGCCGCCGTAATAGGGACCGACGTAACCCAAGCCGTTGTCGATCACCGGTGTGCCGAAGTTGAGATTGACGTTGACATCGACCTGCGCGATCGCGCCGGCGGACAAGCCGCCCAGCAGTGCAAAAGCCAGTATCCGTTTGCCGAGCATGAGCGTTCTCCTTCGTTTGATTCGGGCTATGCTGGCGCGTTGCCATGAATTGCCGTTGACTGGCCTGTCAGCCCTTACCCAAGCGAGCGCGCCATCGGCCCTTTGTTCGCAGGGCAACGCATCGCGAGGAAGATGTATGTCGATACATAGACGAGCGATAACGCCGCCATGCGGGCAAAGGGCCACGGCCCGAAGGGTTGCTTCGCAGCGCCCGCCATACAGCGTTGCGCGCCTTGTCTGGCAACCGCAGCGGATACAACGCGGCTCGCTTGGGTAAGCGCTGACAGGGCCCTACTTTCGACACATTTCGCGACGCGCCCTTTGGCTTAGGCTGGGCAACCATGTATCGGCGGCGTCGGGCGCCGCTGCCTTTTCCACGAGGGGAGCAGATCATGTTCAAGCAAACGCTGACGGGATTGGCCGTGTTTGGGCTGTGCGGATTCGCAGCGATGGGCGTCGCCGCACCATCCAGTGCCGTGCAGACCGCAGCAGCTCCAACCCCCTCGGAAACGGTTCCCGCCCCTACGGAGGCCGCCCCGGTTTGGGTGGACAAGAGTAATGCCGACGCGCAAGTGCTGCTGAAAGCGCTGGCGCAATTCCATCCGGAATTCGCTTCGCGCTTCGGCCTGCCCGGTTACGACGACAAGGTGATCGATCTGAAGCCCAATATCGACGAGCGCTCGCGTGCCGCGTTGACCGCCGCGCGCGACACGCTGCAAAAGGATCTCACTGCTGAGCACGATCCCAACGTGCGCGAGGATTTGCAGATCATGATCAAGGCGGCCGATCGTTACATCGAAGACAGCAAACTCGAGGAACAATACCTGCTGCCTTACGACGACATCGGCGAGACGATTTTCCAGGGTGAGTTCGGATTGCTGCAGGATCAGGTGCCGGCCGATCGCCGCGCCCACGCGCTGGCGCGGCTGCAATGCTATGTCGGTACCGCACCCGGCTGCGCGCCGGTCACCAAAGAAGCGCAAGCGCTGTTCGCGGCCAAGCTCGGCAACAAACAATTGCTCGGTCCGTACAAGGTCGAGGTCGAGCAGAACATGGCCAACACCGCGCGCTACGCCGATGGCGTGCGCAAGCTGTTCGCCAAATACAAGATCGACGGCGCGGATCCCGCGCTGGATACGCTGCAAAAACAACTGGCCGATTACGACGCATGGGTCAAGGCGGCCGTGCTGCCACACGCGCGCGGCGATTTCCGCCTGCCGCCGGAACTCTATGCCAACAATTTGAAACAGGTCGGCCTCGACATCAGCCCGCAGGAACTCATCAAGAAGGCCGAACTGGAATTCATGGAAACCCAGTCGGCCATGCAGATGTTGGCGCCATCCGTGGCGAAAGCCGAGGGCATCTACGCCACCGATTACCGCGACGTGGTCAAGGCGCTGAAGAAACAACAACTCGATCGCAACTCGATCGAGCCCTATTACCACGAGGTGATCGGCAAGATCGAGGGGACCATCCGCAAACAGAATATCGTCAGCCTGCCGAGCCGGCAGATGATCATGCGTCTTGCATCAGAAGCCGAGAGTGCCGCGGAACCCGCGCCGCACATGGATCCGCCGCCGCTGATCAACAATCACGGCGAGCGCGGCGCGTTCGTGTTGCCGCTCGGCAATCCGCCCAACGGCAGCGGCAAGGCCGAGGTCTACGACGACTTCACCTGCAAGGCTTGCGCGTGGACGCTGACCGCGCACGAAGGCCGGCCCGGACACGAGTTGCAATTCTCGGCGATGGTCGAGCACGGCGTGTCGCTGGCGCGCTCGCTGTTCGCGTTTAACAGCGTCAACGTCGAGGGCTGGGCGCTGTATTCCGAATTCATGATGATGCCCTACGAGCCGCCGGGCGGTCAGATGATCGCGCTGCAACTGCGCCTGCTGCGCGCGGCGCGCGCGTTTCTCGATCCGATGTTGAATCTGGGGCTCATCACGCGCGATCACGCGCACGACATCCTGGTCAACGATGTCGGCTTGTCGGAAGCCTTCGCGCGGGAGGAACTGGACCGCTTCACGTTCCGTTCACCGGGCCAGGCCACCGCGTATTTCTACGGCTATTCACGCCTGCTGGAATTGCGCGCTCACAGCCAGATCGCGCTGGGCGATAAGTTCAACCTGAAGTACTTCAACGATTTCCTGATCGCGCAAGGCTTGCTGCCACCGGATCAACTCGCGGAAGCCGTCGATACGCAGTTTATTCCGGCGCATCGCGGCGAGAGCAGCCCAGCGACCACTCACTAGCAACGGGATGGCGGCGTCCGATCTCGCATCCATTGCAGGCCAAGGATGGCCGCAACGAGCAAGATTCCGCGCCGTGTGTGACGCAGCGCGTGATCAGCGATCCGCGCTAATCGCGAACTTGCCGAAATCCACGCCGATGTTCCAGCCGGTGCCCTTGCCGGAAAGCGACAGCGACACATTGCCCTTGGTCATCGCCGTGCCGTGCGCCGATCGCGCCGCGCCCGCGTGCGCCTCGGCGTTGACGTAGGTGCCCAGCGTTTCCTTGATGTCGTAGATGCCGCTGAACTTGCCGATACCGGAAATGCTGGACTTGCCGAAGCTCAAGCCGCCGCCTTTGCTGGCGAGGTGCACGCGCATCGTCTGCCCGTTGCTGCATCGAATCGTGCCGGCGCCCGACGAGGTCTTGTAGAACGCCGACCAGCCGGACAGCGAGAAACTCATGTCGCAACTGACCTCATTGGCAGCCTGCGCGCTGCTCGCCATCAACGATGGCGCACCGATCATGAGTGAGGTCAACACCAGCGATGCGGGGGTCTTGCGCATGATCCGGTCTCCGCTGGTTCGACGCCCGTTCGGGCGAGGGCGCCTATCATCCGCTATTCGCGATCAGGATGCACAACATGCGAATGCCCTCCACGATTTGGACGATCGGTCATTCCACCCGCAGCGCGAACGAGTTCCTCGCGCTGCTGACCGGCAATGGCATCGAGGCGCTTGCCGATGTGCGGCGTTTTCCGGGTTCGCGCAAATATCCGCATTTCGGCGCGGATGCCTTGCGCGGCCAACTGACGGGCGCGGGCATCGACTACGAACCGTTCCTCGAACTGGGCGGGCGCCGCAAAGTTCAGCCAGATTCGTCAAACACCGCGTGGCGCAGCGCGGCGTTTCGCGGTTACGCCGATTACATGCAAACGGACGAGTTCCAGGCCGGCGCCGAACGACTGGCCGCGCTCACCGTGCAAAAATGCACCGCAATCATGTGTTCGGAAGCCGTGTGGTGGCGTTGCCACCGCGGCTTGGTCTCGGACTGGTTCAAGGTCCGCGGCGTCGAGGTGCTGCACATCATAGATGAGCAGCACGTAGCCGAGCATCCGTATACGCCCGCCGCGCACGTGATGAACGGCGAGTTGGATTACGCCGCCGGATGATTCCGCGTGCTGGTTGATTAAAGCCGGGATTCAATGGCGGATCGGCGCGGGCGCCGGGCGCGCGGTGCGCACGATCAGCCATATCAGTCCCGCCAGAATCAGCACCGGGAGTGCCAATGGCAGCAGCGCGAACAGCACGATCGGAACCACCACCAGCGCACCAATGCCGATGCCGAGCACCGCAAAAAACCCCCCGAAGATCGCACCGAACACGCCGAAAAACCCGCCGATCAGGCCAAAGATCAGCTTGAACACCGCGCCGATCAGCGCAGCGAACAGCCAGAAAACGCCGAACACCACTAACAGGCCCAGCAATCCGAGTTCGATCATGACCGTCTCCTTGAGTGTCGTGACGCTTGCCACTTGGATGCCCGCGCTGCGCGCAAGCTTGCGGCGTACCATCTTTGCGCCGTCTGGCCGCCGCCGCAAGCATGACGACTTGCCTATAACGGCGTATCTGTGACTTCCGACGCATATACTACTATCAAGTTAATAGTATAGTTCAGTCACCACCATGATGCACTGAACCCATGCACTCGTGTCCGATACCGACGTCCATCTGAAGAAGTTTGAGAAGGAACTGGCCGCCGGCACGGTGTCGTTAGTGCTGCTCGCGGTGCTGGCCGCGGCGCGCGCGCCGATGTATGGCTACCAGATCGCCAAACGGCTGGAGGACAACGCCGACGGCGTACTGCTCGGCAAACAGAGCGCACTGTATCCGGTGTTGCGCAATCTCAGCGGGTCGGAGCTGCTGGAAACCTATGTCGAGCCGTCGGTGACCGGCCCGCCGCGGCGTTATTACCGGATCACGCCGCTCGGCCGCAAAGTGTTGCGCGAATGGATCGAAGCCTGGTCGGCCACGCGTCGTTTCGTCGATTCTCTTGTGAAGGATTGAAACCATGACCACCACGCCGCAAACCATCGAAGAATACCTGGCGCAATTACGCGCCGCGCTGGCGGGCGCGGACCCGGCGATGGTCCAGGACGCGTCGTACGACGCGGAGGAACACTTGCGTTCGGAGCTGGCGGAGAACCCGCAACTTTCGGAAGCGGAATTGCTCGCGAAGATCGCCGGCAGCTACGGCGCGCCGGAAGAGGTCGCCGAAATCTACCGCAACCAGGAAGTCACGGTGACGCGCGCGTTGCGTCCGCCGCCGCCGCGTCCGCGCAGTTCCGCGCTCGGGCGATTCTTCGGCGTCGCCGCCGATCCACGCACCTACTCCGCGATGTTCTACATGCTGCTGTCACTCGCCACCGGCATCTTCTATTTCACCTGGGCGGTCATGGGCGTATCGATGTCGATCGGCTTCGCCTTGATGATTTTCGGCGTGCCGTTCGCCGTGCTGTTCTTCGGTTCGGTGCGCATGCTGTCGCTGCTGGAGGGCCGCATCGTGGAAGCGATGCTGGGCGTGCGCATGCCGCGCCGACCGCCATACCAGGATCGCGACAAGCCGCTGCTGACGCGCATCGCGAACATGTTCACCGATCCGCGTTCATGGTCGAGCCTGTTCTACATGTTGCTGATGCTACCGCTCGGCATTATTTATTTCACCGTATTGGTGACCAGCTTGGCAGTTTCGCTGGCGCTCATCGCCCAGCCGTTCGCGCAGATGATCTGGCGGCTGCCGATCGTGCAGACCGACGACATCAGCTATTTCCTGCCACCGGGGTTGTGGCCGATCGAGTGGGTGCTCGGCGTGATCTGTCTGTTCGGGATGCTGCACCTCGTGCGCGGCATCGGCCGGATGCACGGCGGCATCGCCAAGCATCTGCTGGTCAAGAGCGTGGGGAACTGAGCACGCGGCGCTGTCGCGCGCTCTTCCTTGACGCGCGTTACGCCGCCGCGGAGCCGCCGAATGCAGCGACGATCAGCAGGATGAACCCCACCACCGCGATCAGGATGTGACCGTACATCAGCGGTTTGGGCAGCAGTTGTTGTTTCCACTGGTAGCCGAGATTCATCAGCGCGCCACCGGCCGCCGCGATCAGCAGCAGGATCAGCGCCCACATCGCCAGCGTCGGAATGCCGACAGTGAATGCAGCGAACAGCAGCAGCGTCAGCCCCGCCGCCGCAAGCAGGCCATGCAACAGCGCCAGCCACGCTGGCGGGTTGCGTTGCGCGAACAGGCGAACCCCCGCCATGACCAGACCGCCAGCGGCGGCGATCGCGAACAGAACGATAATGACCACCAACGTGC
>JBDTAJ010000140.1:0-4756 GCA_039924705.1 Rhodanobacteraceae bacterium | reverse complement strand
GACATGCGTGCAGTTTATGCGCGCATGTCCGACTTGCTCATCCGTTTCCTGGTGGGTTGAGCAACACGAAGCGCTGGTCGCCCTGGAAAGCCAATCCATTGGGGATTGCGTCTGCGCTACCGTTGGTTACCTGCTCATCCTGGCGCAACCAGACTATCGGTTCGATTGGACCGGGCACGTATGCGTCCCATTGCCCATATTCGTGTTTTGGAGGCACCGAGCCGTTGGCAATCTCGTAATCGACCGGGATTCTGATCGTCCGATGGTCTGCATCCATTTCCTGACCAGATTTCGGCATGTTGAACGTATATGCCTTGATGGCCTCAATCGAGGCTTGAGCCAAGTCCTTTCTCAATGGCGCCATCAGTGACTCGGGCCCTATCGCGCGGAGATCGACCTGCACTGCCTCAACTTTTTCGACCGTTCCCTGACTAGTAAGCAGCGCAGCTAAATAAACAGTTCCACCGACTCTCGCCTCCAGTGCTTCCTTCGGATAATCAGGCAGTGGAGCTTGATCTTTATAGCTAGGCGATGTGTCGGGCTCGTCATCGCTAAAACATGCGCCGCGCACGCTTAGGGCGTATTGATCCCCCTCCATTCTATCGGCAACAACCCTAATGCTCATCACCGCCTTCGCCATCGCTGGTTTGCCATCCGTGATAATTGACTGGAATTTCCATGTCGGTACCGTTTTGCCGATCACCTGAACAACTTCCGGCATGAGTTTGTCTTGGTTGTCGATGGTGTAGCCGTGAACGCTACCGTCCGGGTTCACCTCGATCGTGCCGGTTACGACCACGCTTCGTTCGACATGTTTACTGAATTCCCAAGCGTTGCCTGCAAAGGCCGCGCACGAAAACAATAGGCAAAGCAACAAGCACAGTAGGCGTTTCACGTTTTGTCCCCGAAGCCGTAAACGGCATTATCAGACGCCCAAGGCAGCGCTTCTGTCAATGATGCGGCCGATTTTCTTTCGCCGCCGATTCAATGTCTGACCGTCGTCGTGGTCGTGATCGTGGTGGTCTTGCGCACGGGCTGCGGCAGGATCGGCGCCAAGGATTCGAACTTGTTCTGATACTCATCGGTGATCTCGCGCGCCTGTTCGGCATTGCCGATCACGTGCGGGGTGATCAGCACGATCAGTTCCTTGCGGTCGTGGTTGCGGGAGGTGGTACCGAACAACCGACCGAGCAACGGCACACGATTGAGATACGGGACGCCGTTGTTGCTGTCGTCGTCACTCTGCTGGATCAGCCCACCGAGAAGTACGGTCTGGCCGCTCTGCACCGCGACTTGGGTGGAGAGCGCGCGGTTGGCGATGGTGAAGTTGCCAAACTGATCCTGCGAGGTCGGCTTGCTGACCACCTGCTGGATGTCCATGTATACCAGGCCGCCCGGATTGACGCGCGGAGTGACGTCCAGCAACACGCCCGTATCGATGTACTGCACTTGGCCGACATTGACGCCATTCTGCTGGGTGCTGCCGATCGTGCCCAGCCCGGGTGCGAAATAGGTCTGCACCACTGGGATCTTGTCGCCGACCTTGATGGTGGTTTCGTGGTTGTTGAGCACGACCGTGGAGGGTTCCGACAGCACCTTGGTATTGCCGCTTTCTTCCAGTCCCTTGATCGCGATTTGAAAATCCCTGCCGGCGAACGAATAGAACAAGGCATCGGTGGCCCGGTTGTACTGCGTGCCGCCGAGGCCCACCGCGCCCTGACGGTGGTCGAACGGATTCCCGACGCCGGGCGGCGAACCGGGCTGGCTGCCGATCAGGCCATTGAAATAGGACTGCACGCCGAAGCTGAACTGGCCGGTCAAATCGATTTCCAGCACGCGCGTCTCGATCTGCACCTGCAGTGGTACCTGGTCGAGCCGCTCGATCACCGGCAGCATTTCCTCCCATTGCGACGAGCGCGCGCGCACCAGCAATTGATTGTTCTCATCCACCGCGGCGATGTGCACGCCGCTTTCCGTGGTGTAACTGGCGGTGCCGGCCGGGGCGCCATTGTTGCCGCCGTTGCGACGCTGGGGCAGGCCGCTTTCCAGACTGCCGCCCATGCCGCCGTTGGTATCGTTGCTGGTGCCGAGACCGTTATCGCCGCTGCTGTCCTTGCCGCCGTTGTCGCTCGTGCCGTTGTTGCTGCCGCCAAAACCGCTGTTGCCGATCGCACTGGCGCTGCCAAGACCGTTGCGGCCCTGCTCCAGCGGGCTGAAGCCTGGCGCGACCTGGCCGTTGGTATTGTTTCCGCCGCCGCTGGTTCCGTTGTAGAGCGCATTCAAATGCTCGGCCAGATCGGAGGCCTTGATGTTCTTGACGTCGTACACGTACAGACCGCTCGAGCCGGCGGCGCCGCTATCGATCTTGGCGATGAACTCGCGCACCTCGTCGAGATAGCGCGGCTGCGGCGTGATCACCACCAGGCTGTTGCTGTGTTCCAGCGGGATGAAGCGCGCCATGCCGGCCATCGGTGAATCGCCCTTGGCGCCAAACATCTGATCCAGTTGCGGCATCAGCGTGCCGGCCTCCACGTGCTGCAGCGGAATCACCGCGACCGACATGCCCTGCAACCAGTCGACGTCGAAGGTGCGCACGGTGCGCTGGTAATTGGCCAACTCCTCCGGCGAGCCGGCCATCACCAGCACGTTGCGTTGCGGGTCGACCAGCAGGAACGCGTCGGGCCGCGCAAAGGGCTTCAGCAGTTTCTGCATCGCGTCGGCGGAAACATAGTGCAGCGGAAACAATCGCGCCGCATAACCGCGGCCGGGCGCGGCGGCGCCGAGACCCGGCACCAGATTGCCGGCGGCGGCGTCCTTGGCCGGCAACACCACGTAGCGGTTGCCGTTGCGCACCAGCGCGTTGTTGGTCCACGACAGCAGCATCTCCAGCACCGGCAGCACGTCGTCATGGCCGATCGGTTGCGAGGTGGAGAAGGTGACGGTGCCCGTGACGCCCGGCGAGATCACGTAATTGGCGTGCAGCACGTCGCCGAGGATCGCCTTGACGGCCGCTTGAATGGGCTGGTTCTCGAAATTGAAGGTGATCGAACCGGCACCGTGCCCGCCGAAGCTCGGCATCGGCGCGCGCGCGGCGCGTTCATTGATGAACTGGCCGCTGCCGATGCTCTCGGTGGCTGGCGGCGTCACCTGCACCAGCGGTTCGATCTGGGTCGCAGCTGGCGGCGGCGGTACCGGCGCGTGGCTGCCGGCGATCGCTTCGCGCTGCAGCGAATAATCGGTGTCCGGGTGGGTCGGCGGGGCGCAGCCGGCGAGTACGCCCAGCAGCAGAACGATGATCAATGGAATAGGGAAAAACTTCACTGGATCAGTCTCCGGAATCGTTCTGTTGTTGCTGCGCGGCCTGCTTGCGCCGTTGTTCGATGCGCGCCTTCAGTGCCTTGATGCGCGCCGCCGCCGCGTCCTGCGCACCGTCGCTGTTCTGAGACGTGTCCCCCGGCTGTGGCGAGGCGACTTCCATCGCCGCCGTCGCTGCCGCGTTGTTGTCTTGCGGAGCCGTCTCAGCGCCAGTCGGCGGCGCGGCCGGCTGCGCATTATCCACGGCATTGCCGCCCGGTGCAGGCCCGACCTTCAAGGCCAGTTCGCTGCGCGAGCCGCCGGCATCGACCACCGCGCTGCGCGGTTTGACCTCGATCAGCGTCACGCCGCTGTCCCCCGCGCGCTCGCCCTCGCGCACGCGCAAGGTGTGGCCGCTGCTTTTTTCGCGCAGCAGCGCCATGCGCAGGCCCGGTTCGACGATCACCCCGGTCAATTCCAGATCGCCCGCATCGGCGTTGGCGTTACCGCCGGACAGCGACGGTTTGCGGTCCGGGCTAAACAACGGACGCTCCCAGACCTGAGCGAACGCTTGCAGCGGCGCGACCACCGGCGGCGGTGTGGCCGCGTGGGGCAGCGGCAAGCGCGGCGGCGCTTCGCCGTCGTCCCAGTGCACACGGCGGCCGAGGCCCGCCCACAACACGACCAGCAGGAGTGCCAGCAGCGCGCACAGCGCACCGAGCGCGGACGTCAGCCGGCGGCGGTCGGCGGCGATCATGTCGCCCCCGCGCCTGTCGCGCGCACGTAACCCGACAGCGTGAACTGCACTTCCAGCTTGGCCGCTCCATTGGGTCCGGGCACACGGTAGACGGTGAGGTCGTCGACGAACATGTAGGGGAGTGACTGTTCGAAATCGTGCAACACCGCAACCAGCGGCTGCATCCCGCATTGCAGAGTGATGCTGACGCTGACCCGGCGGTACGGCTCCTTGCCCGCATTTTGTTCCACCGGCATTTTCTGCGGCATCTCGCAACCTCCACCCTCGGTAGCGTGCGCGGCAACCACGTCCGACGCGCGTTGGATCAGTCCCGCCGCCGCCGCGGAAGGATCGGTCTCCGGCAGGAACGCGTTGCTGGATGCGCCGCCCTGCGCCAGCAGCGCGATACGTTTGTGCAGCAGTGGTTCCTGCTGGATCGCGGCCGCGTAGCGCGCGTGGACATCGCGCAAGTCCTGCATCTGTGCGCGCGCGTCCAGCAGCGGCGCAACGAACCACCAATGCAGCAACGCGAAATAGGCGATGACGAGCGCGAGCAGCACCAGCGCGATCGCCGCCATCCGCGATTGCGAGTGGTTCATCCGGAAGTCAGCGCGCACGCGAAGCATCCCCGCTCGCGCGCAACTGCGCGGCCAGATCGAAACGTTCCTTGCCGGTGGCGGGATCGGGCTGGATCACGCCCTGCAATTTCGGTTCGGTCAGCAGGGG
>JBDTAJ010000139.1:0-5705 GCA_039924705.1 Rhodanobacteraceae bacterium | reverse complement strand
CTTTCGGGCTGGGGCAATCGGCGACGTCGGGCATCGTCTCCGCACTCGGCCGGCAGGGGTTGGGGCAAAACGGTTACCAGAACTTCATCCAGACCGACGCCTCGATCAACCCCGGCAACTCCGGCGGCGCGCTAGTGAACCTCAACGGCGAACTGGTCGGTATCAATTCAATGATCTATTCGCCGTCGGGCGCCAGCGCCGGGTTGGGTTTCGCGATCCCGTCCGATCTCGCCGCGCAAGTGATGAAACAACTGATCGCGCACGGACGCGTGCAGCGCGGCAGCCTCGGCGTCGATGCGCAGGACCTCTCCCCGCGAATCGCCGCGGCGCTCGGCATCAAGGGCAGTCATGGCGCGCTGATCACCGATGTCGCGCCCGGTTCGCCCGCCGCCAGCGCGGGATTGAAGCCCGGTGATCTGGTGACCAGTATCGACGGCAAGCCGGTCGACGACGCGCAGGATCTGCGCAATGCGCAGGGCTTGAAACCGTTGGGCAGCGCGCTGGCGCTGGGGGTCGAACGTGGCGGTCAACACCTGCAGGTCAGCGCGCGCTTGGCCGCCGACGCCAATACGCTGGACGGCGCGACGCTGGATGCGCGGCTGGCCGGCGCGTCGTTTGTCGAGTTGCCGAACGAACTGCGTCAGCAAGGCGCCAGCGGTGTCGGCATCGCCGACGTGGACGCCGGCAGCCGCGCCGCGAACCAGGGATTGGCCAGCGGCGACATCGTGATCGGCGTCAACAATATCGCGACGCCGAATCTGGCGACGCTGCGCAAACTTCTCGCCGCGCATCCGAAACGTCTGCTGTTCACGATCGCGCGCGATGGTCAGCTCGCGCAATTGATAATCGAGTGAAGCACGCACGTGAACGACAAGCATCGGATTTGTGAACGGCATCGCCGCGTGCCGCGGTTTCAGTGATAATCCAGAGGCGGCCAAGGAGGCCGCCTCATCACCGCCCGGAATCTCTCATGCCATTGCGTCCCTTGCGTCTGTTGTTCACCGTCTTGCTGCTGGTCTTCGCCGCCGACGCCTCGCTCAATCTCGCCGCCGCCAAGACCACCCATTCGAAGAAACCCCATCACCACGCGAAATCGTCGGAATCCGAATCTGCCTCTTCTCAGAGTGTGGGGCACGCGTGCAGCGGCGCAGCGGCATTGACCGTGCGCGGCGACATCGTCACCTCGCACGGCCTGGTCGATGCGATGGTCGATGCCTGGCAGAAGGCGGGCAACGGCTGCATCAATGTGCAGCCGTTCAACACGCTGTCGGGCATCGATGCCGCGCTCGACGGCAGCGCCGACATCGCCGCCAGCGCGCGCGCAAGTTTTCCCAAACGCGCGCAGGAAGCAGGCCTCACCTTCACGCCGGTGGCATGGGACGCGCTGGTGATGATCGCGCATCCGAGCAATCCGGTGAGCAATCTCACGCTCAAGCAACTGCACGACATCTATTACGGAAAAATCACCAACTGGAAGGATCTCGGCGGCAAGGACGAGCCGATCGATCTCTATACCGTCGCGAGTCCCTTGGACGGTGCCGAATACAGCCTGCGACGTCTGCTGTACGGCAAGGGTGACGCGCCGGTGGTGATGCCGCGCATGTACATCAACGTCAACATGCTGGAGCAGGGCGTGACGCTGGATCCGAAAGCATTGGGCCTTTCCACGCTGTCGGGCGTGCACGACAACAAAGACATCAAGGTGCTTCCGATCGAGGGCGTGACGCCGACGCTGACCACCGTCGCCGACGGCAGCTATCCCTTGTCCACGCCGATTTATCTCGCCTCCAATCCGTCCAGTCCGCACGCGGCGGAGATCGCCAAGTTCATGGCGTTCCTGTCCGGCGACGAGGCCAAGAAGATCGCGCGCGATCACGACCTGTTGCCCTACCCCGAGGCGACCACGTTGGATGCGCGCGGTTCCGATCAGCAGATCACCACGATCGCCGACAAGATGGTGAGCGAAGGCCTGCCGCAAGCGGATGCCGCCAAACTCGTCGCCAGCGCGCCGGCTTCGGCCCAGAGCGCCGCTGTCGCGGCCACGCCGCAACTCGCCGCCAGCAACGCGCAGAGCGCCGCGCAACTGGCGCAGCAGGCGACCGCCACCGCGCAGACCTCCAGCAATCCGGTCGAGTCGAAACAGGCCGCGATTGTGTCGAAGCAGGCCGCGCACGAAGCGCAGACCGCCGCATTGCAGGCACAGGCGAGCAGCACCGATTCCGCGCGCGCCGCGCGCGCGGTAGACCAGGCGCAACAATCGGCGAGCGTCGCCACCCAGGCGGCCGCGCAAGCGCAGGGTTCCGCGGCGTCGACCGTCGTCGCGACACCTGCCGTATCGGCCACCGGCAATCCGGCGTTGGGACACGCGGAAGCGGTGGCGCCGTCCAATCCGGTGGTGTTATCGGCCAACGGCGCGGTGACGCCGGTGCAGCCGCCGGCGGCGAGCGCGAATCCTTCGATCTATACGGTGGCCAAGGGCGATACGCTCTCGGGGCTCGCGCGCAAGTATTCGGTGAGCGTCTCGGACTTGCGCAAGTGGAACGACATCAAGGGCAGCGACCTGCGCGTCGGCGAGACGCTGAAGCTAACTTCGGCGCAGTGATGCATTGTCACGACCGCACGCGAGCCGCCCCGAGCCGCGCGTGATGCGCGGCTTGGGGGAACTCAAACGCGGCGCGCGCGCGATCCCGCTGGAAGCGCTGGACCGCGCGCATTGGCCCATACGCAAGAAATCGTTGTCCGCGCGCGAATGCCGTTGGGCGGAATCCTGCGGCTTCGACGCCAGCGCCGGCACGTTCTGCTTGATCCCGGATGCGCGCGGTCATGCCTCGCGCGCACTGGCCGGCGCGGATTTCAGCGATCCGGTGTTCGCGCTCGGTGCGCTGCCGTCGCTGTTGCCGCGAGGCGACTATCGTCTCGACAACGATGCATTACCCGCGGCCGATGCCGCGCTCGGTTGGGCGCTGGGCGCGTACCGTTTCACGCGCTATCTCGGTGCGTCTGCAGATCCGCCACGATTATGCGTGTCGCGCGCCATGCTCGACACGGTGGCGCCCATGCTCGACGCGATCGCGAAGATACGCGATCTGATCAACACGCCCAGCGAGGATCTGGGTCCCGCGCAATTGTGCGACGCGGTGCGCGACACCGCGCGCGCGCGCCATGCGAAATACCGCGACTGGCGCGGCGATGCTTTGTTGCGCGCGGGTTTCCCCACCGTGCACGCCGTCGGCCGCGGCAGCGCGCACGCGCCGTGCGTGGCGGAATTGCGCTGGGGCAAATCGTCCGATCCATTGCTGGCCATCGTCGGCAAGGGCGTGTGTTTCGATTCCGGCGGCTTGAGCATCAAGACCGCCGATGGCATGCGCTGGATGAAGAAGGACATGGGCGGCGCCGCGCACGCGCTTGCCCTGGCGCAACTGGTGATGGACGCGAAACTGCCGGTGCGCCTGCTGCTGATCATCCCGGCGGTGGACAACGCGATCAGCGGCAATGCGATGCGCCCGGGCGAGGTGATCCGCACCCGCGCGGGCATCACGGTCGAAGTGGACAACACCGATGCGGAAGGTCGGTTGGTGCTGTGCGATGCGTTGGCGGCGTGCGTCGAGGAGCAGCCCGATCTCCTGATCGATTTCGCCACGCTGACGGGCGCCGCGCGCGTGGCGCTCGGCCCCGACCTGCCGGCGCTGTTCGCCAATCACGACGGCATCGCCGAACGCCTGCTTGCCGCCTCGCGCATCCAACACGATCCGCTATGGCGATTGCCGTTGTGGCATCCGTATCGCGTGATGCTGGCGTCGTCGATCGCCGATCTCGTCAACACCGGCAGTTCCCACCACGCCGGCGCGATCACCGCCGCGTTGTATCTGGAACGCTTCGTGCCGGAATCGGTGCCGTGGCTGCATGTGGACGTGTATGCATGGAACGACAACGACCGCCCCGCGCGCCCACGCGGGGGCGACGCGCAATCCCTGCGCGCGTTCTTCGCGTTTTTGCGGGAGCGGTACGCGCGCTGACATCTGACTCTCTTCCCCCACTTGCGGAGGAAGGTGCCGCAGGGCGGGATGGGGTGTCGCGCACGGAGCGCGCTGAGATTTTGTCACAAGAAATCCTGGTTCCGCTCGCTGCCGCGAGCGGGCGACTTTTGTTTCGGAATCCAAAGTGTAAATACAGTTAAGCGTCACCTGCGGGCTTAACGTTCACTTCGCCCAAGGTCTCACGACGCGACGTATAGGTTGCTTGGTCGAAGCAACTACTTTTGCATCAATCAGCCCCCGGCGTTTGAGGTGGCGAATAGCGGCTTGCACGGTTGACTTTGCCAGTCCTGTCCGCACAGCAAGCTCCTGCAAGCTGACCGCCACCGACGCCCTGTTGCTGTCCGATGCGCACAACAAGCACAGATAAACCAGGAAAGCCGCCGGTTTTCGGTCGTGCCCAACTAGATCAGGCAATAAAACATCGAGAACGTAGGCGTCGATTTGGTATCGCTTCATAGCGCGCAATGCTATAGCATTTATCGTCACGCATCGCGACTCCGATCAGGCAGAATTGAAGGCTGCATAGCAACCCGCCTCGAGAGGAATCTTTGATGATCACTCACGTTAAATTTGTTGGCGTACCGGTCAAGGATCAAGAACGGGCCTTGACCTTCTACACCGAGAAGCTTGGCTTCGCGATTGCCACTGACCAGCCCATGGGCCCGGGAGTGCGGTGGATTGAGCTTCGAGTCTCGCTATCAACGACCCGGCTAGTGCTTTTCACGCCCCCCGGACATGAAGACCGCATCGGGACGTTCTTCAATGGATCCCTCGCCTGCGACGATGTAGAAGCGACCTTTCGCCAGCTTCAACAACGAGGTGTTGAGTTCGTCGAGCCACCGACGAAGCAGCCATGGGGCACATTCGCTAAGTTCAAAGATTCCGAAGGCAATACGTTTGTGCTTTCCTCTTCGTGAAAGACGCCTAACCCCTCGCTCAAACGGACACGCCGAGGCAGTCCGCCGTGCCGCTTAGCTCGAACGTTTGGCGTCATTGACTAGGAACAAACATGCCAGCGAGGGATGTAGCGAATTGCATCGCAGTGCCAAGCGGGAACAAGGCGCGATTGTTGAGCACGGGATGTCGAGTTCGCGAGAAGCGCAGGGTGACCGGACTTTCGCGGGATGCCAGTGGTATTTCGCGCCGGCGAACGCACGCACAGGGATGTGCGGGCCGGGAAGCGCTTCATGGACGACTGCTTGCGGAAGCCGTCATGCCCGCGCGCGATGGCTTTGGTTACTTTCCCCGAAAAGAAAGTAACCCGCTCGCCTTGGAGGCGAGCGGAATCAAGACATGGATGTCGGCATACCAATTACGCAAAGCAGCGCGCTTCGCACGCGACCCCTCATCCGGCGCTTCGCGCCACCTTCTCCCTCAAGGGGAGAAGGAAAAAAGCTAAGCACAGCATCGCGCGTCAATCCGACACGCCACCCAACGCCCCCTTGTACGGCAACACTTCCGAGGCGAGCTTGTTGTTGCCGTGGATGAGATCCAACTCATCGGCGAGGATGTGCGCGGTTTCGTCCAGTTCTGCATCTTTTGCGTTCTTGGCCGCGGCTTCGCGGGCGAGATCCGATTTCAGGCTGCGTTCGCCCGGTTGCAAACCGTCGTCGGGACGCAGATTGGCGGCCGACGCATCGCCCAAGGCCTTGCGGCGCGCCTTGAAAC
>JBDTAJ010000138.1:0-3725 GCA_039924705.1 Rhodanobacteraceae bacterium | reverse complement strand
CCCAGTCGGCCGATTGCGCGTAGGTCGCGCCCTTGGCGACGAGCAGGTACGGCGAACGCAGTTCGATCGCGTGCACCGTGCCGCCGTGCGTTTCCAGCACGACTTCGCCATTGACGCAGCACTGGCTGGAGGCAAGATACGCTTCCAGATCGGTTTTCAGCGGATCGTGAAAGAAGCCCTCGTAGACCAGCTCGACCCATCGACGCCCGACGTCCGGTTTGAACCGGTTTTGCGCTTTCGACAGCACGGCTTCCTCCAGCGCGCGATGCGCGACAAGCAACGCGGCAATACCCGGCGCCTCGAACACAATGCGGCCTTTCAAGCCAATGGTGGTGTCGCCGGTGTACACGCCGCGGCCGACGCCGTAGCGGGCAAAAAGCGCATTGAGTTTCGCCAGCAGTGTGTGACCCAGCGATTTTTCGCCGTCCAGCGCGACCACCTCGCCGTGTTCGAATGTGAGCCGCACGCGCAACGGTTCGACTGGCCATTCTGCGCGAGTAGCGCACCTGCCTCGCGCGTCCTCGCCCGGCGCTTCCCAGCGGTCGATCTCGCCGCCGGACATCGTCACGCCCAGCAGATTCTCATTGATCGTGTAGGCCTTCTGTTTGGCGCGCACCGAGTAGCCGCGCTGTTCCAGATAGACCGTTTCGTAGGCGCGCACCTGGGAATGCTCGCGTTGGATCTCGCGGATCGGCGCGATGATCTCGTAATCGCCAAGCGCCTTCACCGCCAGATCGAAACGCACCTGATCGTTGCCCATGCCGGTGCAACCGTGCGCGATCGTTTTCGTGCCAAGTTCATCGGCGCGTTTCAGCGCGGCTTCGACGATCAGATAGCGATCCGACACCAGCAGCGGATATTGCCCCTGATAGCCTTCGCCCGCCCACACGAACGGAACAACGAATCGCGACCATAGCGCCGGTCCGCCGTCGATCGTGATGTGACTTGCCGCGCCCAATGCACGCGCGCGCGCCTCGATGTAAGCGCGCTCGTCCGCATCCACGCCGCCGGTGTCAGCGAACACCGTGTGCACGGCATAGCCGCGTTCACCCAGCCATGGCACGCAGAAACTGGTGTCGAGGCCACCGGAAAAGGCCAGCACGATGTCTTTCGATGGCATGGGATCAACCTCGATCACGGTTTTGAACCAACATCGCCATCACCGCCTTCTGCGCATGCAGACGGTTCTCGGCTTCGTCGATCGCGATGCAGTTCGGCGAATCCATTACCGCGTCGGTGGCCTTGACATTGCGCCGCAGCGGCAGGCAATGACTGAACAGCGCATTGTCGGTCAACGCCATCTTGGCCTCGTCGACGATGAAGTGCTGGTGCGCGTCGCGGAGCGGTTTTTCTTTTTCCCAGCATCCGAAGTACGGCAGCGCGCCCCAACTCTTGGCGTACACGACCTGCGCGCCGCGATAGGATTCTTCTATGTCGTTCGACACGCGCAGCGAGCCGCCGTTGGCTTGCGCGTTCGCGCGTGCAATTTCCATGTAACGCGGATCGAGCGCATATTCGGGCGTCGGGCACAACAACGTCACATCCATGCCATAACGCGTCGCGATCAGCAGCGCGGAATTGGCGACCGCCGTGTTCAAGGGTTTCGGGTGATACGTCCAGGTCAGCACGTATTTGCGTCCGCGCAAGTCGCCCAGGTGTTCGCGCAGTGTCATCGCGTGTGCGAGTTCCTGGCAGGGATGGGTGATCGTCTCCATGTTGATCACGGGCACCGTTGCGTGCGTCACGAACGCGCGGACCACGTTGTCCTCGCGATCCTCGCTCCAGTCGCGGAACTTGGGAAACGCGCGCACCCCGATCATGTCGACGTAGCGCGACAACACCCGCGCGACCTCGGCCACGTGTTCCTCGGCCTCGCCGTGCATCACCGCGCCGAGCTCGAACTCGATCGGCCATGCGTCCTTGCCGGGGCTCAACACGATCGCGTGTCCGCCGAGCTGATGCGCGCCCAACTCGAAGCTGGCGCGCGTGCGCAGCGACGGATTAAAAAACAGAAGCGCGATCGACTTGCCGGCGAAATCGTTCCCGAACATGTCGCGCTTGAACGCGGCGGCGCGATCCAGCAATGCGTCCAGTTCGACGCGGCTGAAATCCTGGGTGGTAATGAAGTGGCGCAACGACATCGGATGAAAACTCTTGTGGTGAAAACTGCGGCAAAGACCGGCGTTTTTTTGTGCAGGGATGCATAACGCAAAAACCCGGCGCAGGGGCCGGGTTTTTGTCGTGAAACAAGAAAGCAAACGCGCGACTACCTACCCGGCCGGTATGGATTCCGACCGGCGCGCGCGCGAAGTCATGCCGGCGGCCATGCGAGCGCTGGTCAGGACGGGAAAATCGATACGTGGAAACAACATGGCGACATCATGCCACGGCTTTCTCGCCCGATGCAAACAAAGCAGGCGACGCTGCCACCTCGATTGACGAGCGACAAAAGACCCGATGGGCGTTTGTTTACTCGGCCGGCGTCACGTTGATACGCACGCGCAGCCGCTCGCCCGGATCGTAGCCCAGACGCGAAACGTAGACCTCGCCGCGATAGCGGTATTCGACGTCGTAGCCACGGATGCGCCGCTGCGGCGTATCGTCGACCGCGCGGCAACGCGTTTCGGTGTCTGTGTAGGTACGGTCGTTGGCCGCGGAAACACGATTGCCGATCGCGCCACCGGCCACCGCGCCGCCGACCGTCGCGGCCGTGCGGCCGTTGCCTTTGCCAACCTGATTGCCGAGCACACCCCCGACGATCGCGCCGAGCACGGTGCCGCCGACATGGCTGTTGTCCTCGCGCACCACCGGCTGCTCGTAGCATTCCTGACGCGGTGGCGCCTGCGCCACGTCGTAAACAGGATCGACGCGCAGCACGTCAGCCCAACCGAAGTGGGTATTGTTGTCGTCGGGCGGCGGGAGGTAGCCCTGCGCCTGCGTCACGCCGGCAAAGACGAGCAGCAAGGCGGCAATGAGGGGCTTGAACATGGCGCTCTCCGATCTGTGGCGCTGTGAACGCGCCTTTCGTGGTGGCCATTGCAGCACCGGGCGGCTGAATCCGCGCCTAAGCAACATCCGCCAAGCTGTTAATATTGAAGGCCAGCCGCGCAGCGTGGCGATCAATCCGATCTTCCCAGCCTTGTCGATACCGATCCGCCTCTACAACTCGCTGACCCGCCGGGTCGAGCCGTTCGCGCCGCTCGATCCCGCGCGGGTCACCATGTATCTGTGCGGCCCGACCGTGTACCACTACGTGCACATCGGCAACGCGCGCGGGCCGGTCGTGTTCGACCTGCTGGCGCGATTGCTGCGCCGGCACTACCCGCGCGTGATCTACGCGCGCAACATCACCGACGTCGACGACAAGATCAATGCCGCGGCCACGGCGGCCGGCTTGTCGATCACCGACATCGCCGAGCGTTATGCGGCGGCCTATCGCGAGGACATGGCCAAACTCGGCGTGGTCGCACCCGATATCGAGCCGCGCGCGACCGCGCATATCGCCGCGATCGTCGCAATGTGCCGAGGCTTGATCGCGTCAGGTCACGCTTACGTAGCGGAAGGCCATGTGCTGTTCGATGTCGGCTCTTATCCCGAATACGGGCAACTGTCGCGGCGTTCGGTCGACGAGATGATCGCCGGCGCGCGCGTCGAGGTGGCACCGTACAAGAAGAATCCGGCCGATTTCGTGCTGTGGAAACCCTCGACACCGGATCTTCCAGGTT
>JBDTAJ010000137.1:0-8110 GCA_039924705.1 Rhodanobacteraceae bacterium | reverse complement strand
GTGCTGAGGGAACTGGTGGAACATCACATCAAGGATGAAGAAGGCGATATGTTTCCACGCGCGAAAAAGCTGATGTCCTCCGAAGAATTGAAGCAACTGGGCGAACAACTCGCCATTCGCAAACAGCAATTGAAGAAGACCGGGACGGGTTGAGCCGCGCCATCCGGATCGAAACCAATCTTCTCAATTCGGATCGCTGCTTCAATGAATGATGGATAGCCGTCGGACGTTTGCCGCAACGGGGAGCGGCACGTGGGCGCGTACTTTTGACGCCGCTGTGATGCAGCTTGGCTAGACTGCCAAGTCCCTTGGCAACGACAAGGAAGTTTGCAATGAGCAAGCAACGAGCTGCCAAGTCCACGGTCTCGCACCAACGCAAGATCTAGTCGAAAACCGACCATGCGGACTA
The DNA here is from genome assembly GCA_039924705.1 of Rhodanobacteraceae bacterium. Taxonomy (GTDB): domain Bacteria; phylum Pseudomonadota; class Gammaproteobacteria; order Xanthomonadales; family Rhodanobacteraceae; genus 66-474. The sequence continues at coordinate 7,701 of JBDTAJ010000137.1, read as the reverse complement.
ACGACGAAAGTCGCGGAGTTCCGATAATTCTTCTCGCTCTCGAAAGGCGACGCAGGCCGGCTTGCGCGAGCACCCGCAGCCGCCGATGCCGAAACAGTATTTGTGCAAGTCCAGCGCGGAGCGGGAGCTTGAGCTCAGCCCGCAATATTCCAAGATACTGCGCACCTGCGTGGCTACGAGCTCGTGCCGGTGGAAGACCTCGATGCCGCGCGCGGCGATGCGCACAAGGGTGGCGTTGCCGATCGGGATGTGCGGCACCGAGTAGAACGCGCCCTCGCTCTATGAACCAGCCAGGCTTTCCTGGACAACTCCGAGCCATACTGTATGGCCTAGACGAATGTGCCATGAGCGGCGCAATGAGTTTTGTTTGTACCCACAAAATACCTTGATCACGTATAAGGGTACAACCGTGGGTACAGCCTTTTTCAGGCAACGCGAAAATCCGATATTCACACCGAGTAATTTTACAAATTTTTTGGCCTGTTTCGCCCGCTTCGGGCTAATTTTATGAATAAGAATAAACGAACAATACAATTAATTAATTTCCAATATCACTCTAAATTTTGCACCTGTTCCCGCATCTGTTCGATCAGCACCTTCAAATCCACCGCCGCGCGGGTGGTGCGCGCATCAACCGATTTGGAACCAAGCGTGTTGGCCTCGCGATTGAACTCCTGCATCAGGAAATCCAGCCGCCGCCCGACCGGTTCGGCCAGCGCCAGCACGCGTCGCGCCTCGGAAACGTGCGCGGCAAGCCGATCGAGCTCCTCGTCGACATCCATGCGCCCAACTTGCAGCACCAATTCCTGTTCCAGCCGCCCGGGTTCGACAGGCTGCGCCAGTTCCGCAAGCCGGGTTTGCAGTTTCGCGCGCAATGCCGAGTGGATTTCGGGCAGCAACGCGCGCAGTTGCGCGACAATCGTCGCGACGCCGTCGACGCGCTCCCCGATCGCCGCCGCCAGCTTGTCGCCTTCGCGCGCGCGGCCGGCGATGAATTCGCCCAGCGTGCGATCCAGCAGCGCCAACGCGGCTTGCGCTAGACCAGCCTGATCCAGTTCCGGCTTGACCAGCAGTCCTGGCCAACCGAGCAAGGTCGCAAAATCGGTGGCGAGTTCCGGAAAACGCGCGCGCAGTTCCAGAGCCAACCCCGATAACTGCTCGGCGGTCTTTCCGTCCAGCAACAAATCCATCGCCGAAGTCGGCGGCTTGTAGCGCAGACTGACATCGACCTTGCCGCGTGAAAGACGCGCACTGACCCGCTCGCGCAACGCCGGTTCCAGCGCGCGCAGTTCGTCGGGCAGGCGCACCCCGATTTCCAGAAACCGGTGGTTGACCGAGCGCAGTTCGCAAGCCAGCCAACCTTGCGCGCCGGTGGCTTCCGCATTGGCGTATGCGGTCATGCTGCGGATCATGCGCTTGGGTCCAGTCTGCGGTCGAAGCACCGATGGTAAACTCTTGCGCCGTCTTTCGATACTTTCCGATGTCGATCACCCGCCCTTCCGGCCGCACGCCCGATCAACTGCGCACGGTCACGATCGAACGCCATTACACCCGTCACGCCGAAGGCTCGGTAATGATCGCGTTCGGCGACACCCGCGTGCTGTGCACCGCCAGCGTCGAGGAGCGCACGCCGCCGTGGTTGCGCGGCAAGGGCGAGGGCTGGGTCACCGCCGAGTACGGCATGTTGCCGCGCGCCACGTCCGAGCGCACCCAGCGCGAAGCCGCGCGCGGCGGACAGGGCGGACGCACCATGGAAATCCAGCGCCTGATCGGGCGGAGCCTGCGCGCATGCGTGGATCGCGCGGCGCTGGGCGAACGCGTGATCACGCTCGATTGCGACGTGCTGCAGGCCGACGGCAGCACCCGCACCGCGGCGATCACCGGCGCCTATGTCGCGCTGGTCGATGCGGTCGACGTGCTGATGAAGCGCAATGGCTTGAAGCGCAATCCGATCGTCGGTGCGGTCGCCGCCGTTTCGGTCGGCATTTATCAGAGCGCGCCGGTGCTCGATCTCGACTACGCCGAGGACGCCAACTGCGACACCGACATGAACGTGGTGATGAACGACGGTGGCGGTTTCATAGAACTGCAAGGCACCGCCGAGGGTCACGCTTTCCGCCGCGACGAACTCGATGCAATGCTGACGCTCGCGCACAAGGGCATCGGCGAATTGATCGCGATGCAGCGCGCGGCGCTGACGAATTGATCCCTGACGTGAAAATCGTCCTTGCCAGCGGCAACCGCGGCAAGCTCGACGAATTGCGCGAGTTGTTCGCCGATAGCGGCATCGAATTGATCGCGCAATCGCAACTCGGTATCGCCGATGCGGAGGAGACAGGACTCTCCTTCATCGAGAATGCGATTCTCAAAGCGCGCCACGCCGCGCGCGCATCCGGGTTGCCCGCGTTGGGCGACGATTCCGGGCTGTGCGTCGCAGCGCTAAACGACGCGCCGGGCCTCTATTCCGCGCGCTATGCAGGTTTGCATTGCGACGCCACGGCGAACATCGCCAAACTGCTGCGCGAATTGAAGGATGTGCCCAACGAACAACGCGGCGCGCATTTCATCTGCGTGCTGGCGCTGCTGCGTCACGCCGACGATTCAGCGCCTTTGATCGCGGAAGGCCGCTGGCACGGACGCATTCTCGATGCGCCGTGCGGCTCACACGGCTTCGGTTACGACCCAGTATTCCTTCCCGATGGTGACACGCAGAGCGCTGCGGAACTCGATCCCGTAGTGAAAAACCGCATCAGTCATCGCGGACGTGCGTTGGCGCTATTGCGCGAGGAGCTGCGCAATTCGGCACGGAGAGCGGTTTGAAAAGTGTCGCGAGCGATAGCATCTTGCGCGCCGCCGGAGCGCAGGACGCGGAGTGTACACGTCAGTACATGAGCAGTCCGAGCACCCGCGGCGCGCAAGATGCCGAGCGCAGTGGCTTTGCAAACCGCTCGCCGCTGTCGCTGTACATCCACATTCCGTGGTGCGTGAAGAAGTGTCCATACTGCGATTTCAATTCGCATGGACGGCAAGGCGAATTGCCGGTGCGCGCATACGTCGCCGCACTGCTCGCCGATCTGGATGGCGATCTGCTCGATGCCGGCGAAACAATCGCAAATCGCGAAATCGTCAGCGTGTTTTTCGGCGGCGGCACGCCCAGCCTGTTCGCGCCAGACGCGATCGCCGACATCCTCGATGGCGCGACCGCGCGATTGCCGTTCGCGCGCGATTGCGAAATTACCCTGGAAACCAATCCGGGCACGGTCGAGCACGGCCGTTTCGATGGGTACCTGAAATCCGGCGTCAACCGCATCAGTTTCGGCGTACAGAGTTTCGACGACGACAAACTGCGCGCGCTGGGCCGCATCCATTCCGCCGCGGAAGCGGAAACCGCGATCCGGCAGGCGCAGGATGCCGGTTACGACAACATTAATCTGGATCTCATGTACGCGTTGCCGAAGCAAACGGCCGACGGCGCGCTGGCCGATATCGAAAGCGCGATCGCGTTGTCGCCTTCGCACCTTTCGCATTATCAGTTGACGCTGGAGCCCAATACCGCGTTCGCGGCGAATCCGCCGTCATTGCCCGACGACGACGACGCGTGGGCGATGCAGGAGGCATGTCAGACACGGCTTGCGCAGGCCGGTTATGCGCAGTACGAGGTTTCCGCGTACGCGCGCGACGGCAAACGCTGCTCGCACAATCTGAATTACTGGACCTTCGGCGATTACCTCGGGATCGGCGCCGGCGCGCACGGTAAGGTCACCGATGCTGCGCACGGTGAAATCCGTCGTCGCCGGAAACTCAAACATCCGCGCGCTTATCTGGAAACTGCCGCGACGACCGCGCGCATCGGCGGCGACATTCTCGTAACGCGAGAGGAATTGCCGTTCGAGTACATGTTGAATGCGTTGCGACTGAACGACGGTGTGCCGATCGAGGATTTCGCGGCACGCACCGGCTTGCCGCTGGCCGACATCGAAGTTCCCATGCGCGATGCCCGCGCCCGCGGCTGGCTGTGCGACGATGCGAACTGGCTGCGCGCAACGCCGCTGGGCCAACGTTTCCTCAACGACGTCATCGAATTGTTCCTACCGTCGCCACCAAGGCAACACCGCCGTGCTTGAGTTCATTGCTATCGCCTGCCCGTACTGCGGGGAAAGCTTCGAGACCAGCGTCGATACCTCGGCCGGATCGACGACGTACGTCGAGGACTGCACGGTGTGCTGCAAGCCGATCAACGTGCGCCTTAGCATCGACGACGACGGCACGCTCTTGGACGTCCAAACAAAAACTGATAGCGAATGACGCGTTTGCAGGATTGACGCACGCTGCTAGACTTCCACGCGATGCAGGTGCCCATCCTAGATGGGTGAAACGGGAAGCCGGTGAGAGTCCGGCGCTGCCCCCGCAACGGTAAGCGAGTCAAATCCATTCACTGGCCACTGCGCGATGTGTCGCGTGGGAAGGCGAATGGATCGATGAAGCAGTTTTTGCGATCCTCCAGGATGGCGAAAATCAAAAAGCGGTCATCCCTGACCGCACTTCTCAACTCGCAAGCCCGGAGACCGGCCTGCACGCGGCGTTTCCGCGACTGATCGCGGCGGCGCCGTCGATCCAGGCGTCGCGGCGGGCGACGGTCGGGAACGGCCGCCCGCCTTCCCCGCCTTTTCCTCCGTTGCGCCTCTACGCGGGTGTGCGCCACGGAGATTCCCATGACCAAATGTTTTCTGCTGTTTGCCGTCCTCGCTGCGGCTTCGTCCTGCGCGCAAGCGCAGATCAGTGGTGGCCAGGATGACGCCGCCCAAAGCAGTGCCGACCATAACATCACCGACCAACCAGTCATCGTCGTCACCGCGACGCGGCAGGCGCAAACCGTCGATGCCTCGCTCGCCGATGTCAGCGTGATCACGCGCGCGGACATCGACGCCAGCGGCGCGCCGGATCTATCGGACTTGTTGCGCGCGCAGGCCGGCATCGATCTCGCGCGCAGCGGCGGCGCCGGCGAACAAACCGCATTGTTCCTGCGCGGCACCAATTCCAACCATGTGCTGGTGCTGGTCGATGGCGTGCGCATCGCCTCCACCGGCACCGGCGGCGTGGATTTTTCGCAACTGCCGCTGGACGCGATCGAACGCATCGAGATCGTGCGCGGCCCGCGCGCCGCATATTGGGGGTCGGACGCGATCGGCGGCGTGATCCAGATTTTCACGCGTCGATTGAACGGCCCGCGTGCGGCGGTGCGCTACGGCAGTTACGAAGACGCCTCGGCCAGCGCCGGCATCGGCGATTGGAACGAGCGCGGCGGTTACAGCGTGCAGGTCGGCGCGCGCCACGTGCGCGGCTTCTCGGCGCAGAATCCGGAAGGTTTTTCCTACAACCCCGACGATGACGGACTGCGCGATCGCAATCTGGCCGCGCGCGGCGAATTGAAACTCGGCGCGCAGACACTGTCGGCGAGCGCGTTGTACAACGATTCGGTCAACGAATTCGACCAAGGCACGTCGCATACCATCGAACAGGATCTGGGCACGGCGCTGGCTGGCGATGTCAGCGCGCGTTGGTATCAGCGCTTCAGCCTTGGCTCCGCACGCGACGATCTGGCCACGCCGGACTTCTTTTCAGCCTTCCGCTCGCGACGGCAGAGCGCGACCTGGCTCAATATATTTACGTTGAGCCCAAACCAGTCGCTGACCGCGGGGCTGGAACACGTGCACGAGCGCGGCGAGAATCTAGACACCGCAGCGCAAGCCGACGTGTTCGCCGCCAGCCGCGACAACGACGCACTGTTCGCCGGCTGGAACGGGTATCTGCACGCCTTCGATTGGGAACTGGCCGCCCGCCACGACCAGAACAGCGTGTTTGGTGGCGCGATCACCGGTTCCGGCGCAGTGGGTTGGCGCCTCGCGCCGACGCTGCGCTTCACCGCGAGTTTCGGTCAAGGTTTTCGCGCGCCGAGCTTGAACGAGCAATATTCGCCCGGCGACGGCGGCTTGTTCGCCGGCAATCCGGGCTTGCATCCGGAGCGTTCCGACAGCGCGGAACTCGGTGCGGAGTGGACGCCGCGCGATGCGTTTTCGTTGCGCTTGGCCGCCTATCACACCCGCATCGACAATCTGATCGATTTCACGGGACCCTTGTTCCGCGCCGAAAATACCGCGCGGGCGCGTATCGACGGCGTCGAACTGGAAACCCATTGGCAGCGCGGCGGCTGGACCTTCGCAGGCAATGCGACGTGGCAAGATGCGCGCGATCCCACGACCGGGCAGCGCCTGTTGCGCCGCGCTTCGCGCAAGGGTGATGCACTGCTGTCGCGGCGCCTCGACGCGCGCGTCGAGGCGGGCGTGGAACTTTACGCGGAAGGCCCGCGTCCAGAATTCGGCGGTCCGCTGCCGGGTTACGCGCTGCTCAACGCGCGCTTGAACATCACCCTGTCGTCCGCGTGGCAACTGCATCTGCGGGCGGAAAACCTCGCCGATCGAACGTACTCGCTAATCCGCGGCTACAACACACCGGGGCGCTCGGCGTGGATTGAATTGGCGTGGCAACCGTGATGAATAACGCATCGCTGGCCGCACGGCCGACAGCGGCATAGAATCGCCCGACGGGGTTCCCATTTGGGATCGTCGCCGGGGGGGATGAAATGTCGCCGGACTCGACACCGCACTCGCTGGCCGAACGCGCCGACCTGCCGGCGCGCGTGCGCACTCTGCTGGAAGAGCAACTCGCCGAATGCGGCGCACGGATCGAGCCGACCCTGCGCGCCAGCTTGAGCGAACTCGAGCAGCAGTTGTTCAAAATGGCCGAGCAGGCGCGTAACAATGCCGATCAGCAAACCGCGTTCGAGAGCCTGCGCGAGGTCAAGCGCACCCGCGGCGATGCCGCGCCACGGCTGCTGCTGGCGCTGGAAGGCCGGCTCGCCGCGCTGGGCATGCCCATGCAGCGCGCGCAGGAAACGCGCTTCGATCTGGCGCTGGTCGATCACGATGAATTCGACGAAGCGGTCACGTTGGACGACATCGCCACCCGCACCGAATTGCGCGTCAGCCAGATATTGTTCGAACTGGGCCATCGCTACGCGGTGCTGGCGGCCATGCCCTTGTTCGATGCGGAGAGCCTGCCGCTCGGGCCGCACGCGCTGGCGCACGGGTTGCGCGATATCGCTACGCGCATGGGTCTGCCGCGCGAACACCGACTACTGTTCTACCAGCTGTGCGACCGCCGCGTGATGACCGCGGCAGAAGCGGTATACGGCGGACTCAACGAGCATCTGATCGCGCGGGGGATCCTGCCCAATCTGCGCACCTTCCTGCCGCGGCGCGGCGCGCAAACGGCGGCGCGGCGGCGAGAAAGCGAGGCCGCCGCGAACGACGCTGCGGCAACGACAGCATCGGCCACGACGGTCATGGCGCCGAAACCTCAACCCACGCAACGCGTCGAACCACGCCCCGAACAGACCGCTGACGCAGCGATCAGCGGCTTGCGCGAATTGCTGGAACAACGCCGCGAGGCGCTCGGCCAAACCATCGAGGAACCAACCAGCGGATACGTCGCATCGAACGAAGAGTTGCAGGCGGTGCTGGGCTTGCTGCAGACCCGCGCGCCCACGCCGGTGCAACTCGGCGGCCGCGGCGTCCAGCGCACCGTGCAGCATCTGCGGCAGGACATGCTGGCCGAACTGCGCCGCTTCGCGCCGGATGGCCG